>NZ_JAGYGJ010000028.1:0-90580 GCF_019947405.1 Pseudomonas sp. GL-B-26
ACCCTCCCGAAACGTCGGACCGCCCCATAGGGGAGAGGGGGAAAGGGAGCCGATCTTTGTCGTTTCCGGAGCCTGAGTTCGACTCGATTTTTCAGGTCGATGCATCGCGAAAGACACCTCGGTCAGTTCCCTCTCCCTCTGGGAGAGGGTTAGGGTGAGGGCTGGCCCTGAAGAAATGCAGCCACCCTGCCCGCCGCAGCCGCCAGATGCTGCTCATGGGTAAACCCCGAAGCCTTCAACGGCTTCAAGTCATGATCCCCTAACACCAGCCAGTACACCTCGATACTCGGCGCCAACGTGTAAGCCTCGATCGCTTCACGATTCCCCAATGCATCCCGCTCGCCCTGAACAATCAAAGTCCGGGTCTTGAGCGCGGCCAAATGTTCGACGCGTGGTTTCTCCGGTTTACCGACGGCATAAAAGGGATAGCCGAGACACACCAGCGCATCCGCCCCCAATTCATCCGCCAACAAACTCGCCATCCGCCCCCCCATGGACTTGCCACCAATGGCCAGACGCCCAGCGACATGGCGTCGCACCACCGCATACACCTCACGCCAGCACTCGAGCAGTTTCGGCGCCGGGTTCGGTGGACGTTTACCCCCATCAAGACGCCGTTGCGCCATGTACGGAAACTCGAAGCGCAGCACATTGACGCCTTGAGTAGCAAGGCGCGCAGCCATGTCGTTCATCCAGCCACTGTCCATCGGCGCACCGGCGCCATGGGCGAATATCAGCGTCGCCGATGCCGGCACTGAAGCGGCATTCCACAACCATCCATGATCCCGCACACACTGCGCCCATTGATCCCCGTCAATACTGGCCTTGTGCTCTTTGTCCATGCTTGCCTCGCTTTTAGTCTGCCTATAACTCCAGGCGAAGGGAGCGTCTGCCGTGCGGCTTACTCGCAAAGACAGGCCTTCACTTCGGCTGAACCGTGGATGGGGAACCATGAACACTTCTATCAGTACCGCCTACAACTACAAGGTGGTCCGCCAATTCGCCATTATGACGGTGGTGTGGGGCATCGTCGGCATGGGGCTCGGGGTTTTTCTCGCGGCCCAATTGGTCTGGCCTGAACTCAACTTCAATCTGCCGTGGACCAGCTTCGGGCGCCTGCGCCCGCTGCACACCAACGCAGTGATCTTCGCCTTTGGCGGTTGCGCCCTGTTCGCCAGTTCGTTCTATTCGGTGCAACGCACCTGCCAGACCCGATTGTTCGCGCCGAAAATCGCCGCGTTCTGTTTCTGGGGCTGGCAGCTTGTGATTCTGTTGGCGGCCATCAGCCTGCCATTGGGTTACACCAGTTCCAAGGAATACGCCGAGCTGGAATGGCCGATCGACATCCTGATCACCATCGTCTGGGTCGCCTACGCCGTGGTGTTCTTCGGCACGATCATGCAGCGCAAGACCAAGCACATCTACGTCGGCAACTGGTTCTTCGGCGGCTTCATCATCACCGTGGCGATTCTGCACATCGTCAACAATCTTGAGCTGCCGGTGAGTTTCACCAAGTCCTACTCGGTATACGCCGGTGCGACCGATGCCATGGTGCAGTGGTGGTACGGGCACAACGCCGTAGGCTTTTTCCTCACCGCCGGTTTCCTCGGGATGATGTACTACTTCGTGCCGAAACAGGCCGAGCGTCCGGTGTACTCCTATCGCTTGTCGATCGTGCACTTCTGGGCGCTGATCACCTTGTACATCTGGGCCGGTCCGCACCACTTGCACTACACCGCGCTGCCGGACTGGGCACAGTCACTGGGCATGGTGATGTCGCTGATCCTGCTGGCGCCGAGCTGGGGCGGGATGATCAACGGCATGATGACGCTCTCGGGCGCCTGGCATAAGTTGCGCAGCGACCCGATCCTGCGCTTCCTCGTGGTCTCGCTGGCGTTCTACGGCATGTCGACCTTCGAAGGGCCGATGATGGCCATCAAAACGGTCAACGCCCTCTCCCACTACACCGACTGGACCATCGGCCACGTTCACGCCGGCGCCCTCGGTTGGGTAGCGATGATTTCCATCGGCGCGCTGTACCACATGATCCCGAAAATCTTCGGTCGCACGCAGATGCACAGCATCGGCCTGATCAACGCGCACTTCTGGCTCGCCACCATCGGCACCGTGCTGTACATCGCTTCGATGTGGGTCAACGGCATCGCCCAGGGCCTGATGTGGCGCGCCGTCAACGAAGACGGCACGCTGACCTACTCCTTCGTCGAAACCCTGGTGGCCAGCCACCCAGGCTTCGTCGTGCGCCTGGTAGGCGGTGCGATCTTCTTCAGCGGCATGTTGCTGATGGCCTACAACACCTGGCGCACCGTGCGGGCCTCGCAGCCTGCCGAAGTCGCCGCTGCTGCGCAGATCGCCTGAGGAGGCCGCCATGAAACACGAAACAATCGAGAAAAACGTCGGCCTGCTGATGTTGCTGATGGTGCTGGCCGTGAGCATTGGCGGTCTGACCCAGATCGTCCCGCTGTTCTTCCAGGACGTGACCAATAAACCGGTGGAAGGCATGAAGCCCTACACCGCGCTGCAACTGGAAGGTCGCGACATCTACATCCGCGAAGGCTGCGTCGGCTGCCATTCGCAGATGATCCGTCCGTTCCGCGCCGAGACCGAACGCTACGGCCACTACTCGGTCGCCGGTGAAAGCGTCTGGGATCACCCATTCCTGTGGGGCTCGAAACGTACCGGTCCGGACCTGGCCCGGGTTGGCGGTCGCTACTCCGAAGACTGGCACCGCGCGCACTTGTACAACCCGCGCAACGTGGTGCCGGAATCGAAAATGCCCGGCTATCCGTGGCTGGTGGCCAATCAACTCGACAGCAGCCACACCGAAACCAAGATCCGCGCCATGCGCACGTTGGGCGTGCCGTACACCGACGACGACATCGCCGACTCGGTCGCCTCGCTCAAGGGCAAGACCGAAATGGACGCCCTGGTCGCTTACCTGCAAGTGCTCGGCACATCCATCAAGAGCAAGAGGTGAGCCATGCCCTTTGAAATAGTGAGTGAGATGAGCAGTGGAATGATCCGCGGCCTGGGCACGGTCGTGGTGTTCATAGCCTTCGTCGGCCTGACGCTGTGGGTGTTCAACAGCAAGCGCAATCCGGAATTCGCCGAAGCGCGTTTGCTGCCGTTCGCCGATGAACCGCTACCCGATGACGCCACCCAAGAACCTGAAACAAGGAGTACCCGGCCATGACCACCTTCTGGAGTACGTGGATCTGCGTACTGACCATCGGCAGCCTGATCGGCCTGACCTGGCTGCTGATCGGCACCCGCAAGGGCGAAACCAAGGGCAGCGTCGACCAGACCATGGGCCACAGCTTCGACGGCATCGAGGAGTACGACAACCCGCTGCCGCAGTGGTGGTTCATGCTGTTCGCCGGCACGCTGGTGTTTGCCGTTGGTTATCTGGTGCTGTACCCCGGCCTGGGCAACTGGAAAGGCATTCTGCCGGGTTACGAGGACGGTTGGACCGGCGTCCACGAGTGGGAAAAAGAGATGAGCAAGGCCGATGCGAAGTTCGGGCCGATCTTCGCCAAATTCGCGGCGATGCCCGTGGAAGAAGTGGCGGCGGACCCACTAGCGTTGAAAATGGGCGGTCGCCTGTTTGCCTCCAATTGCGCGGTCTGCCACGGCTCGGATGCCAAGGGCGCTTTTGGCTTCCCCAACCTGGCTGACAACAGCTGGCGCTGGGGCGGCAACGCCGACACCATCAAAACCACGATCATGGGTGGTCGCATGGCCGCGATGCCGGCCTGGGGTGAAATCCTTGGTGATGCCGGCGTGAAGAACGTCGCAGCTTATGTGCGCCATGACCTGGCCGGCCTGCCGTTGCCTGCCGACAGCGGTGCCGACCTGCACGCCGGACAGCAAGCGTTCAGCACCATGTGCGTAGCCTGTCATGGGGCAAACGGCCAGGGCACTGAAGCCATGGGCGCGCCGAATCTGACGCAACCGGCCGGTTTTATCTACGGTACAAGCCTGGCGCAACTGCAACAGACGATTCGTCATGGCCGCCAGGGCCATATGCCGGCGCAGAACGAACTGCTCGGCAACGACAAGGTGCAACTGCTGGCCGCTTACGTTTACAGCTTGTCTCATGGGTTGACCACCGAGCGCTTGCAGGCTGAAGGCAAACACGAATAAATCTCGACCGCTCTGCTGCCGCATTCTCCCGGATGCGGCAGTTCCCTGCCCCCTTTGCGACCAAGTGTCGCACCCCTCCGTTGGTCCTCCTTTCGGTTCACCAGATTCGGGTCTAAGCTTCCCCCGATGCGGACTGGCATGAGCCGGTTCCAGGTCGACCCAACCCGATGTGTTCGACGAATCTGCTCGATGACAGGCCGCAAAGGCTGGTAGATACCGGCTGTCGTGCCAATTGCCATCTGTCACCCGATCGTTGTGTTTGAACACACCCCGTTACATCCGACCTGACCCCCTCACCATTTTCGTCCGCTGCGACATTTTGCCCTTGGGCAATTTTGTCCCTACGCGGCGCATGGAAAGGCCGCAGAATCAGCTTTTGAAAGCATTGACCCAGGTCATGGCGCGTTGCAATGACCCCCCGCTTTCTCCATACTTGCGGCCGATTTTTACTCCTAATAAAACACCCAAACCGTGGAACCTTAGAATGAGCACAGCAATCAGTCCGACTGCTTATAACTATAAGGTAGTCCGCCAGTTCGCCATCATGACGGTGGTCTGGGGGATCCTTGGCATGGGGCTTGGTGTCTTCATCGCCTCACAGCTTGTATGGCCGGAATTGAACTTCGGTCTGCCGTGGACGACTTTTGGACGCTTACGCCCGTTGCACACCAACTTGGTGATTTTCGCCTTCGGTGGTTGTGCTCTGTTTGCCACTTCTTATTACGTCGTGCAGCGAACCTGCCAAACGCGACTGATTTCCGACAGCCTCGCGGCCTTCACCTTCTGGGGTTGGCAAGCGGTGATCGTCGGCGCGATCGTTACCTTGCCGCTGGGTTACACCACCACCAAGGAATACGCGGAACTGGAATGGCCCCTGGCTATTCTGCTGGCCATCGTCTGGGTGACTTACGGTCTGGTGTTCTTCGGCACCATCACCAAGCGCAAAACCAAGCACATCTATGTGGGTAACTGGTTCTACGGTGCCTTCATCGTTGTGACGGCGATGCTGCACATCGTCAACCACGCTTCCCTGCCGGTCAGCTTCTTCAAGTCCTACTCGGCCTACGCCGGTGCGACTGACGCGATGATCCAGTGGTGGTACGGCCACAACGCGGTCGGTTTCTTCCTGACCACGGGCTTCCTGGGGATGATGTACTACTTCGTTCCGAAGCAGGCCGAACGTCCGATCTACTCCTATCGCCTGTCGATCGTGCACTTCTGGGCGCTGATCACCCTGTACATCTGGGCCGGTCCGCACCACCTGCACTACACCGCGCTGCCGGACTGGGCTCAGTCGCTGGGCATGGCGATGTCGATCATCCTGCTGGCACCAAGCTGGGGCGGCATGATCAACGGCATGATGACCCTGTCGGGCGCCTGGCATAAGCTGCGCACCGACCCGATCCTGCGCTTCCTCGTTGTGTCGCTGGCCTTCTACGGCATGTCGACCTTCGAAGGCCCGATGATGGCCATCAAGACCGTCAACTCGCTGTCTCACTACACTGACTGGACCATCGGCCACGTACACGCCGGCGCCTTGGGCTGGGTAGCGATGATCTCGATCGGCGCGATCTACCACATGATCCCGAAACTGTTCGGTCGTGTGCAGATGCACAGCATCGGCCTGATCAACACGCACTTCTGGCTCGCGACCATCGGTACCGTTCTGTACATCGCTTCGATGTGGGTCAACGGCATCACCCAGGGTCTGATGTGGCGTGCAATCAACGACGACGGCACCCTCACCTACTCGTTCGTTGAAGCGCTGCAAGCCAGCCACCCTGGTTTCATCGTTCGCGCCCTGGGCGGTGCGTTCTTCGCCAGCGGCATGCTGTTCATGGCCTACAACGTATGGCGTACCGTACGTGCCTCGAACCCGGCTGAAGCCAAAGCTGCTGAACAGATTGCTGTAGTTGGAGCTCACTGATGAAGCATGAAGCAGTCGAGAAGAACATTGGCCTGCTGGCCTTCTTCATGGTTATCGCCGTCAGCATCGGCGGCCTGACCCAGATCGTTCCGCTGTTTTTCCAGGACGTCACCAACAAGCCGGTCGAAGGCATGAAGCCTCGTACCGCCCTTGAACTGGAAGGCCGCGACATCTACATCGCCAACGGTTGTGTCGGCTGCCACTCGCAGATGATCCGCCCGTTCCGCGCTGAAACCGAACGCTACGGCCACTACTCGGTCGCTGGTGAAAGCGTCTGGGACCACCCATTCCTGTGGGGTTCCAAGCGTACCGGCCCGGACCTGGCCCGTGTTGGCGGTCGTTACTCCGATGACTGGCAGCGTGCGCACTTGTACAACCCGCGCAACGTTGTGCCTGAGTCGAAAATGCCGGCCTACCCGTTCCTCGTGGAAAACAAGCTCGACGGCAAAGACACCGCCAAGAAAATGGAAGTCTTGCGCACGCTCGGCGTCCCTTACACCGACGAAGACATCGCCGGCGCCAAGGATGCTGTGAAGGGCAAAACCGAAATGGACGCGCTGGTGGCCTATCTGCAAGGCCTGGGCACCATCATCAAAAGCAAACGGTGATTTAGATGGATATCGGGATGATTCGTGGCCTGGGCACCGTTGTTGTGATGGTGGCCTTCATCGGTCTGGCGTTGTGGGTATTCAGCCCCAAGCGCAAGTCGGAGTTTGAAGACGCGACCTTGCTGCCTTTCGCGGATGATCCCGAAGCCATCAAGCACGTCGAGCAAGCTTCTAGGAGTAACAAAGAATGACTACGTTCTGGAGTCTGTACGTCACAGTCCTCAGTCTCGGCACGATCTTCGCCCTGACCTGGCTGCTGCTGTCCACCCGCAAGGGCCAGCGCAGCGAAGCCACCGAAGAAACGGTCGGCCACTCCTTCGACGGGATCGAGGAGTACGACAACCCACTGCCGAAATGGTGGTTCATGCTGTTCGTGGGCACCATCATCTTCGCCCTGGGCTACCTGGTGCTGTACCCCGGTCTGGGTAACTGGAAAGGCCTGCTGCCGGGTTATAACTACCTCGATAACGAAAAGCAGACCGCGTTCGCCAACGGCCAGAGCGGCTGGACCGGCGTTCACGAGTGGGAAAAGGAAATGGCCAAGTCGGACGCCAAGTTCGGTCCGATCTTCGCCAAGTTCGCTTCCATGCCTATCGAAGAAGTCGCCAAGGACCCGCAAGCCCTGAAGATGGGTGGCCGCCTGTTCGCCTCCAACTGCTCGGTCTGCCACGGTTCTGACGCTAAAGGCGCTTATGGCTTCCCTAACCTGACCGACGCCGACTGGCGCTGGGGCGGCGAAGCGGAAACCATCAAGACCACCATCATGGGCGGTCGTCACGCTGTGATGCCGGCCTGGGCAGAAGTGATCGGCGAGCAAGGCGTTGCGAACGTTGCCGCGTTCGTACTGACCAGCCTCGATGGCCGCAAACTGCCGGAAGGCACCAAGGCTGACCCGGTTGCCGGGCAGAAACTGTTCGCTGCCAACTGCGTGGCGTGCCACGGCCCGGCAGGCAAAGGTACACCAGCAATGGGCGCACCTGACCTGACCCACCCGGCAGCGTTCATCTACGGTTCGAGCTTCGCTCAACTGCAGCAGACCATCCGTTACGGCCGTCAGGGCCAGATGCCTGCGCAAGAACAGCTGCAAGGCAACGACAAGGTTCACCTGCTGGCCGCTTACGTCTACAGCCTTTCTCACGGTGAGAAAGCACCAGTGGCGGACGCCCAGTAAGGCAAACGCTTGACCGCAACAACAAACGGCCCCGCCAGTGAGAATTGGCGGGGCCGTTTTGGTTTTTACCGAGCGCCTGTTTACTTCAGAACAGGGATGGTCTTATCAAGCTTTCGGCTAGGCCAGTTACTGTTACGTACAACGTTCACATTCAGCTCTTTACGATCCTTGGAGAAGCTGGCAATCAGATAGGTTTGCTGAGACGCGGCACCGCTCATGAATACGGGAACCTGACCAAAGTAGTCATATTTTGTCCCACTGTAATAGCTCCCCGAGACAAAGTGGTCGTGCCCACCAAAAACCGCTGTCACCTGATATTTCGCAATCATGCCCCTGAACCTTGCGATTTGCTCATCACTTCCCGCCCAATCAAAAACCTTGTGCATATTAAGAATGATGATCTTGCCTTGTTCCCGAGCAGCCTTTAAATCTCGTTCCAGCCAATCGAGCGACGGGGTAATGTCATACACAGTAGGTATAATGGGATTACCGCCAGAAAACCTTACGGCATAGGTCGGTTCATTGTTCAACTGAACCATATGAACATCACCAAAATCCTTCGAATAAGCAAGACTACCGGAATAATGGCTCGCCCCTAACACAGCGCCCCGTACAGACAAATCCATCGAAGACTTCCCCCAATAACGCGCCTTTAGATCATTCACACTTCCAGCAGCACAATTATTCAGAAAGCAGTCATCCACATTATTCGCGTAATCATGATTACCCAGCCCATAGTCATACAACCCACCCAACTTGTCCTCAAAGACAGACTTCATGTAAGAGCGCTCACCGCCATGACCAAACGCGGTGACATCACCATTGATCATCACGGGAATACGCCCCGCCCCGCCATTCAACTGTCTGAAACTTGCAACGTCGGAATACTGCAAGCCAATGAGCTCCCTGGAACGCTTCTCCTTGTTTGGATCAGACACATTTTTATCCGTGAGATCACTCCAGGGATATTGTGGATCGGAAATAAATATCAAATGCCCTGGCATTTGTTCAACGGTCGCTGCATGAGAAGCAGGAACAACCACACACAGCGCAAAACAAGCCGCCAACTGACGAAACTTAAACACACTCATAGAAATCCATTTCCATTATTTAACAAAGTCAGTGCCGCCTTAACGGACAAGCACTTCACATACAAAACTAATCAAGTAAAAAAACAAATACAACCCACCATCACCGACAAAGCAATAAGGCATATTTCTCGATGTACCGATTCATTACCCCGTTACTGCGTCCGCATAAATAAACCAAGGATCACCTACACCAAACTCTCATCATGATCCTGCCCGCATTACGGGTACATCCAGACAGCAGCACAATCTGAAAAACCGTCCATACTAAACAAGTCAATTGATCTGAATCACGATTTGTTACATTTGCTACACCATCCACGAATTTTCCCCAACGCGACCAAAGGTCGCACCCTTGACCTAGAGCGACAGGCGTATCATTGCGCCACTGCAACACCTCTTTTTGACCGCGGTCGGCATGTACTGACCGAGGCATTTTTCCACTGCCGTGGGATGCAATGATGAGCAACCAGATTCCGGTACACGACGTCACTCCGCCTGCCAAGAACGCGAACAACAGCGTCGACCTCTACGCCTCTCGGGAAAAAATCTACACACGCGCCTTCACCGGCCTGTTCCGCAACCTGCGGATGATGGGCGGTGCCGGGCTGTTTCTGTTGTATTTCGGTACGGTCTGGCTGAGCTGGGGCGGCCATCAGGCCGTCTGGTGGAACCTGCCGGAACGCAAATTCTTCATCTTTGGCGCAACCTTCTGGCCTCAGGACTTCATCCTGCTCTCGGGGATCCTGATCGTCAGTGCCTTCGGCTTGTTCTTCATTACCGTGTACGCCGGGCGAGTCTGGTGCGGCTATACCTGCCCGCAGAGTGTCTGGACCTGGATTTTCATGTGGTGCGAGAAGGTCACCGAAGGCGACCGCAATCAGCGCATCAAGCTCGACAAAGCGCCGATGAGCGCCAACAAGTTCCTGCGCAAATTCAGCAAACACACGATGTGGCTGTTGATCGGCTTCGTGACCGGCATGACCTTCGTCGGTTACTTCTCGCCGATCCGCGAGCTGACCATCGACTTCTTCACCGGCGAAGCCGACGGCTGGTCGTATTTCTGGGTCGGTTTCTTCACCCTCGCCACCTACGGCAATGCCGGCTGGTTGCGCGAGCAGGTGTGCATCTACATGTGCCCGTACGCGCGCTTTCAGAGCGTGATGTTCGACAAAGACACCCTGATCGTTTCCTACGACCCGCGTCGTGGTGAGGGCCGCGGCCCGCGCAAGAAAGGCGCTGACTACAAGGCCATGGGCCTGGGCGACTGCATCGACTGCACCATGTGCATCCAGGTTTGCCCGACCGGTATCGACATCCGCGACGGCCTGCAAGTCGAATGCATCGGCTGTGCGGCCTGCATCGATGCCTGCGACAGCATCATGGACAAGATGGATTACCCGCGCGGTCTGATCAGCTACACCACCGAGCACAACCTGTCCGGGCAAAAAACCAATAAACTGCGCCCACGCCTGATCGGCTATGCCACGGTGCTGCTGGCGATGATCGCCTTGCTGATGACCGCATTCTTTATGCGTTCGCTGGTCGGTTTCGACGTCAGCAAGGACCGCGTGCTGTACCGCGAGAACGCCGAAGGCCGGATCGAAAACGTCTACAGCCTGAAGATCATGAACAAGGATCAGCGCGATCACACCTACGTGCTCGAAGCCGCTGGCCTGCCGGACCTCAAGCTGCAAGGCAAGCGCGAGATCAAGGTCGCCGCCGGGGAGATTTTCAGCCAGCCGGTCGAACTGTCCAGCGCCCCGGAAAAACTGCCATCGAGCACCAACGAGGTGAAATTCATCCTCAAGGATGCCGATGACGACAGCGTCCACATTGAAGCCAAGAGCCGGTTCATCGGCCCACAAGTTCGTTGAGAGAAGTGATCATGCCCACAGCAACTGCCGCAAGCCCCTGGTACAAGCACCTTTGGCCGTGGATCATCATCGCCATCCTGGCGTGTTCCGTGACCCTGACCTTGTCCATGGTGACGATCGCGGTGAACAACCCGGACAACCTGGTCAACGACAACTATTACGAGGCCGGCAAAGGCATCAACCGCTCCCTCGACCGTGAGTTGCTGGCGCAGACCCTGCTGCTGCGCGCCAGCGTTCATCTGGACGACGTGACCGGTGAAGTCGACCTGCGCCTGAGCGGCAACAGCCAACCGAAAACCCTGGAGCTGAACCTGATCTCGCCGACCCAGCCGGAGAAGGATCGCAAGATCACCCTGGCACGCAGCGAAACCGAACAGGGCCGCTACATTGGCCAGTTGAACGACAAGGTCGACGGTCGCCGCTTTGTAGAACTGCTGGGCGTCCAGGACGACAAGACCTGGCGCATGTTCGAAGAAGAACAGGTCAGCCATGACAAGGATCTGCTGCTGGGTGACGAACCGCTGCAAGGCGCCGAAGACCTGAAGAAGTAAACACTTGCGAATGCGATCAAATGTGGCGAGGGAGCTTGCTCCCGCTGGGGCGCGAAGCGGCCCCAAAACCTGCAAACCGGTCCTTTCAGGCATAGCAAGTTCTCAGTATTGCGACTGCTTCGCAGCCGAGCGGGAGCAAGCTCCCTCGCCACAATGGTTTTCATGGCAACAAACATGACCACTCCACTCCCCTGCTACCACTGCGCCCTGCCCGTCCCGGCCGGCAGCCGCTTCACCGCTGCCGTCCTCGGTGAAACCCGCGAGTTCTGCTGCCCGGGTTGCCAGGCCGTGGCCGAAGCCATCGTGGCCGGTGGGCTGGAAACCTATTACCAGCATCGCAGCGAGTCATCGGCCAACCCCGAAGCCTTGCCAGTGCAGTTGGTGGATGAGCTGGCGCTGTACGACCGCGCCGACGTGCAAGCCCCCTTCGTCCGCCACGAAGGCGAACTCGCCGAAACCACCCTGCTGATGGAAGGCATCAGTTGCGCCGCCTGCGGCTGGCTGATCGAGAAACACCTGCGTGGCTTGCCGGCAGTGGCCGAAGCGCGCCTGAACCTGTCCAACCATCGCCTGCACGTGCGCTGGGCCGATGCGCAACTGCCGCTGAGCCAGGTACTCAGCGAATTGCGCCACATCGGTTACGCCGCGCACCCCTACCAGGCCGACCGCGCCAGTGAACAACTGGCCAGCGAAAACCGCTTGGCCCTGCGTCAACTCGGCGTGGCCGGGCTGCTGTGGTTCCAGGCGATGATGGCGACCATGGCCACCTGGCCGGAATTCAACATCGACCTCAGCCCCGAGCTGCATACGATCCTGCGCTGGGTCGCGCTATTTCTCACCACCCCGATCGTGTTCTACAGCTGCGCGCCATTCTTCAAAGGCGCCATGCGCGATTTGCGCACCCGCCACCTGACCATGGACGTTTCGGTGTCGCTGGCGATTGGCAGCGCCTATATCGCCGGGATCTGGACCTCGATCACCGGCGTCGGTGAACTGTATTTCGATGCGGTCGGCATGTTCGCACTGTTCCTGCTGGCCGGGCGTTATCTGGAACGTCGCGCCCGCGAACGCACCGCCGCCGCCACCGCACAACTGGTCAATCTATTGCCCGCCTCATGTCTGCGCCTGAGTGCCGATGGCCAGAGCGAGCGGATCCTGCTCAGCGAACTGCGCGTCGGCGATCAGGTGCTGGTGCACCCCGGCGCGATCCTCCCGGCTGACGGCAAGATCCTCGACGGCCGGTCGAGCATCGACGAATCCCTGCTCACCGGCGAATACCTGCCGCAACCGCGCACGCCGGGCGATGCGGTCACCGCCGGCACCCTGAACGTCGAAGTTGCGCTGACCGTGGAAGTCCTTGCCCTCGGCCAGGACACCCGACTGTCCGCCATCGTCCGCCTGCTGGACCGTGCTCAGGCCGAGAAGCCACGACTGGCGGAAATTGCCGACCGCGCCGCGCAGTGGTTCCTGCTGCTGTCGCTGATTGCCGCTGCCGTCATCGGCCTGATCTGGTGGGAACTGGATTCGTCGCGAGCCTTCTGGATTGTGTTGGCAATGCTCGTTGCGACGTGTCCGTGCGCCTTGTCCCTGGCCACGCCGACCGCCCTCACCGCCGCCACCGGCACCTTGCACAAACTCGGTTTGCTGCTGACTCGCGGCCATGTGCTGGAAGGTCTGAACCAGATCGACACGGTGATTTTCGACAAGACCGGCACGTTGACGGAAGGTCGCCTGGCCTTGCGTTCGATTCGCCCGCTCGGCGCGCTCAACAGCGATCAATGCCTGAGCCTGGCCGCCGCCTTGGAAAACCGTTCCGAACACCCGATCGCCCGCGCGTTTGGTCGGGCGCCGCTGGCCGCCGAAGAAGTCCACAGCACGCCGGGGCTAGGCCTCGAAGGCTTGGTCGGTGAACAACGCCTGCGCATCGGCCTACCGGGTTTTGTCTGTGAACTCAGTGGCGCTGCCGTGCCATCGATGCCGGATGAAGCCGGCCAATGGCTGTTGCTCGGCGACAGCCAAGGACCGTTGGCATGGTTTGTTCTCGACGACCGCCTGCGTGCCGACGCGCCCGCCCTGCTCGCGGCCTGCAAGGCTCGCGGCTGGCGCACGCTGCTGCTCTCCGGCGACAGCTCGCCGATGGTCGCCAGTGTCGCTGCGGAACTGGGCATCGATGAAGCCCGGGGCGGCTTGCGTCCGGACGATAAATTGCAGGTCTTGCAACAGCTGCACAAGAAAGGCCGCAAGGTGTTGATGCTCGGTGACGGGGTCAACGACGTGCCCGTGCTGGCCGCCGCCGACATCAGCGTGGCCATGGGTTCGGCCACCGATCTGGCGAAAACCAGTGCCGACGCGGTATTGCTGTCGAACCGCCTCGATGCATTGGTCCAAGCCTTCAGCCTGGCTCGACGCACCCGCCGGGTAATCATCGAGAACCTGCTGTGGGCCGGGTTGTACAATGGCCTCATGTTGCCGTTCGCCGCCCTCGGCTGGATCACTCCGGTATGGGCCGCGGTCGGCATGTCCATCAGTTCGTTGACCGTGGTGCTGAACGCCCTGCGCCTGACTCGCATGCCAGACACGCCTGCGGTCAGCGCCACGCCAGAAACCCGTCCGCTGCCGGCCTGAGCCGCGCGGGCATGGAGTCAAGATGCCAGCTCTCTACGTGATGATCCCGGCCGCGCTGCTGATCGTGGCCATCGCTATTTACATCTTCTTCTGGGCAGTCGACAGCGGTCAGTACGACGACCTCGACGGCCCGGCCCACAGCATCCTGTTCGACGATCAGGACCCAAACCACAAGGCTGCGGTCGACGAAGCCAGCGGCCATCCGGCCAAACCGGACGACAAGGCGCCACCCCATGCTTGAGTTGGCGCCGCTGCTGGTGTCTGCGGTGATTCTCGGTCTGCTCGGTGGCGGGCATTGCCTGGGCATGTGCGGCGGGTTGATGGGCGCGTTGACCCTGGCAATCCCCAAGGAACAACGCAGCCGACGCTTTCGACTGCTGCTGGCCTACAACCTGGGGCGAATTCTCAGCTATGCAACGGCAGGCCTGCTGATCGGTTTAGCCGGTTGGGCGGTGGCCAACAGCCCGGCGGCGATGTTCATGCGTGTCATCGCCGGATTGCTGTTGGTCGCCATGGGCCTGTACCTCGCCGGTTGGTGGAGCGGCCTGACCCGCATCGAAAGCCTCGGTCGCGGCCTGTGGCGGCACATCCAGCCCGTTGCCAACACACTGCTGCCGGTGTCGAACGTCCCCCGCGCGTTACTGCTGGGCGCGCTATGGGGTTGGCTGCCGTGCGGATTGGTTTACAGCACCCTGCTGTGGTCGGCGAGTCAGGGCAATGCGCTGGACAGTGCGCTTTTGATGCTCGCGTTCGGGCTCGGCACCTGGCCGGTGTTGCTCGCCACGGGGTTGGCGGCTGAGCGGGTCACGGCGTTGTTGCGCAAACGCAGCGTGCGGATGACGGGGGGTTTGCTGGTTATGTTGTTTGGCATCTGGACCTTGCCGGGGCCGCATCAGCATTGGCTCATGGGCCACTAGATCTGTGGCACCCCCTTGTAGCAGCTGCCGAGCCTGCGAGGCTGCGTTCGGTGCGGGCCGCGTTCGGACGCAGCCGTCGTAAACCCTGAGTACCAAATTCACCTGAAGCACCGCACAGTCTGATTTCACGACGGCTGCGCCGCCGAACGCAGCCTCGCAGGCTCGGCAGCTGCTACAGGGTGATGTTTGGCAATGACACCGTTGATGCAAATCAAGATGCCCCACCGCGCCGCCCCCTAGACTCGCTGACACTGCCAGCCTATCCGGGGGAATGCCCGCATGATGCTCGACGCCATTCGTTGGGACACCGATCTGATCCGCCGTTACGACCTGGCGGGACCGCGCTACACCTCCTACCCGACCGCGGTGCAATTCGACGGTCATGTCGGCACGTTTGACCTGTTCCACGCCCTGCGCGACAGCCGTAAAGCCCTGCGCCCGTTATCGCTGTATGTGCACGTGCCGTTCTGCGCGAACATTTGCTACTACTGCGCCTGCAATAAAGTCATCACCAAGGACCGTGGCCGGGCCCAGCCCTATTTGCAGCGCCTTGAGCAGGAAATCCAGCTGATCGCCTGCCACCTCGACCCCGCGCAGAAAGTCGAGCAACTGCATTTCGGCGGCGGCACCCCGACCTTTCTCAGCCATGACGAACTGCGCCAGTTGATGGCCCAATTGCGCAAAAGCTTCAACTTGCTGGACGACGACTCCGGCGACTACGGCATCGAAATCGACCCGCGCGAAGCCGACTGGTCGACCATGGGCCTGCTCCGTGAACTGGGCTTTAACCGGGTCAGTATCGGCCTGCAAGACCTCGACCCGGCGGTGCAACGAGCGGTCAATCGCCTGCAAAGCCTGGAAGAAACCCGCGCGGTGATCGACGCCGCCCGCACGCTGCAGTTTCGCTCGATCAACATTGACCTGATCTACGGTTTGCCAAGGCAGACACCCGAGAATTTCGCCCGCACCGTCGATGAAGTGATCAACCTGCAACCGGATCGCCTCTCGGTGTTCAACTACGCGCACCTGCCGGAACGCTTCATGCCGCAACGGCGAATCAACAGCGACGAACTGCCGACACCGGCGCAAAAACTGGAAATGCTCCAGGGCACCATCGAGCAGTTGACCCAGGCCGGTTACCGCTACATCGGCATGGACCACTTCGCACTGCCCGACGATGAACTGGCGATTGCTCAGGAAGAATCGACCCTGCAACGCAACTTCCAGGGCTACACCACCCACGGTCATTGCGACCTGATTGGCCTGGGCGTGTCAGCCATCAGCCAGATCGGCGACTTGTATTGCCAGAACAGCAGCGACCTGAATCAGTACCAGAACACGCTGGCCAGCGCGCAGCTGGCCACCAGCCGTGGTCTGCTGTGCAACGCCGATGACCGCCTGCGACGTGCGGTCATCCAGCAACTGATCTGTAATTTCAGCCTGGAATTCGCCGAGATCGAACACGCCTTCAACATCGACTTTCAGGGTTACTTCGGCGGACTCTGGCCACAGTTGCAGGGAATGGCCGAAGACGGCCTGATCGAACTGGATAACGAACGGATTACCGTACTGCCCGCCGGACGATTGCTGGTGCGTTCGGTGTGCATGGTGTTCGACGCGTACCTGGAACAGCACAATCGCCAGCGGTTTTCGCGGGTGATCTAGCCATCACCTCACCGGCCGGTCTACGAAACGCAGGCTTTACGACCCTGCGACAAAATCGCCGCGTGCCTGAATGTCCTCCCGTGGGTTACCCTTACGGCTTATGTGTGTTTTCCCACAAGGATTTAAGAAATGTCCGAGCCAGTAAAGCTGCGCGCTCATAGTCAGGCCCATTGCAAGGATTGCAGCCTGGCTCCCCTCTGCTTGCCACTTTCTTTGAATCTGGAAGACATGGATGCGCTGGACGAAATCGTTAAACGTGGCCGCCCGCTGAAAAAGGGCGAATTCCTGTTCCGCCAGGGCGACACCTTCGATTCCGTTTATGCAGTACGCTCTGGCGCCCTGAAGACCTTCAGCCTGAGCGATGGCGGCGAAGAACAACTCACCGGTTTCCACCTGCCGAGCGAACTGGTCGGCCTGTCGGGCATGGACACCGAAAAACACCCGGTCTCGGCGCAAGCCATGGAAACCACATCGGTGTGTGAAATCCCTTTCGAACGCCTCGACGAACTGGCGCTGCAACTGCCGCAGCTGCGCCGTCAGTTGATGCGCGTGATGAGTCGCGAGATTCGCGACGATCAGCAAATGATGTTGCTGCTGTCGAAGAAAACCGCCGACGAGCGCATCGCCACGTTCCTGGTCAACCTGTCAGCCCGTTTCCGCGCCCGGGGCTTCTCGGCCAACCAGTTCCGCCTGAGCATGTCGCGCAACGAAATCGGCAATTACCTGGGCCTGGCGGTGGAAACCGTGTCCCGGGTGTTTACGCGCTTCCAGCAAAACGAACTGATTGCGGCTGAAGGCAAGGAAATCCATATCCTCGACCCGATCCAGCTCTGCGCCCTGGCCGGCGGCTCGCTAGACGGCTGATTTCGGCGATGGCGGCTGAGCGAAACGGTTCAGCCGCCGTTATACTGCGTCGTTTGCAGCCTGCCAGGACACCCGACGATGGTCTTCGACTCCTTCGACATCAAATCCCTCATCCGCCCTGTGATCGACTTTCCCAAGCCGGGCGTGATCTTTCGCGATATTACCCCACTGTTCCAGTCGCCCACGGCCCTGCGCCTGGTGATGGACAGCTTCGCCCATCGTTATGTCGAGGCTGATTTCACCCACATCGGTGCGATGGACGCTCGCGGCTTTCTGATCGGTTCGGTCCTGGCCTATCAGCTGAACAAGCCGCTGGTGCTGTTCCGCAAGCAAGGCAAACTGCCGGCCGACGTACTGGCCGAGGGTTATGCGACCGAATACGGCGAAGCCTTCCTCGAAGTCCACGCCGACAGCCTGTGCGAGGGCGATTCGGTGGTGATGTTCGATGACCTGATCGCCACGGGCGGGACGCTGATTGCGGCGGCGAACCTGGTTCGGCGCATGGGCGCGCGGGTTCATGAAGCGGCGGCGATCATTGATTTGCCAGAGTTGGGCGGATCGCAGCGTTTGGAAGATATGGGGATTCCGACGTTCTGCCTGACGCAGTTTGCATTGTCTGATAAGTAACGCGGCGTCTGCACCGACGCCTTCGCGAGCAAGCCCGCTCCCACATTAGAACCGCGTCCGCCTGGACAACTTGATTAAATGTGGGAGCGGGCTTGCTCGCGAATGGCAGCACCACCTATCTCAATGTCTGTTAGAGCCCCATCTGCTTGCTGATGATCTCGTTCATCACTTCTCGCGTACCGCCGCCGATCGACAAGATCCGGTTATCGCGATACAGCCGCTCCACCAGGCTCTCGCGCATATAACCGAGGCCACCCAAAATCTGCACCGCATCCGTGGTAATCCGATCAGCCGTGTCAGTCGCAAAATTCTTGGCCATGGAAATCTCCTTGATCACACTCTGCCCCGCCGCCATTTTCGCCGCTTGGCGGTAGGTGAACTCCCGTGACACCTCCAGCGCCGTCGCCATTTCAGCAAGGCGATGCTTGAGCACCTGAAACTTGCCGATGGGTTTACCGAAGGCTTCACGCTGACGAGCCCATTTCAGACTCTCTTCCAGCGCCAGTTGCGCGGTCATGTTGGCCATTAACGCCAGCGCCAGGCGCTCGCTCTGGAAGTTGCCCATGATGCAGGCAAAGCCCATGTTTTCAGCACCAATCAGATTGCCTACCGGCACCCGGCAATCGTCGAAGAACAGTTCGGCAGTGTCCAACGCCCACCAACCCATTTTCTTCAACTGACGGCCGACCGTAAAACCGGGCGTGCCCTTCTCGATCAACAGCAGGCTGATGCCAGCGAATCCCGGTGCACCGGTACGCACCGCGACGGTGTAGAAATCCGCGCGGACGCCGCTGGTGATAAAGGTTTTACTGCCGCTGACCCGGTAGAAGTCGCCGTCAAGCACGGCGCGGGTTTGCAGGTTGGCGACGTCGGAGCCACCGCTGGGCTCGGTCACGGCCAGGGCGCTGATCTTCTCGCCGGCAAGCACTTGCGGCACAACGCGATCGCGGACTTCAGCCCTGGCCCACTTGAGGATCGGCGGCAGGCCGATGTCCAGCGAGCCGAGCCCCGCCACCAAGCCGCCGGAACCACAGCGCATCAGCTCTTCGCTGGCGGCGACCTTGGCGAACAGATCACCTTCATGGCTGCCACCCAGGGCTTCGGGATAACCGATCCCCAGAATCCCCGCCGCGCCGGCCTTGAGGTAGAGCTCGCGGGGAAAGCTTTCGGCTTCTTCCCACTGGTCGATGTCCGGCAAGATCTCGCGCTCGACGAAGCGTCTGACGCTGTCGCGGACCAATTGGTGGCTGGGGTCGAAGTATTCCTGAAAGGCAGGCATCGGCGAGCTCCACTGAAGGTTCAGCGAACTTACCGAGCGCTTGCTTGGTTTTCAAGAGGCTGGTGTGAATCAGGGAGACCGAGGCGCGCCATTCGCGAGCAAGCCCGCTCCCACATTTGATCTCCAGCGTATACAAATCAAATGTGGGAACGGGCTTGCTCGCGAAGGCGTCAGTTCAAGCACTACAAGGCAATAGGCTTACGCCCGGCAAACGAATGCGCCAACGTCCCGCCGTCCACCAGCTCCAGCTCGCCACCCAATGGCACGCCGTGGGCGATGCGCGAGGCGATCAGGCCTTTGTTGCTGAGCAACTGGGCGATGTAGTGCGCCGTGGCTTCACCTTCCACGGTCGGGTTGGTCGCGAGAATGACTTCAGTGAACGTGCCCGCCTCTTCGATCCGCGCCAGCAGTTGCGGAATACCGATGGCCTCAGGCCCGAGTCCGTCGAGTGGCGACAGATGGCCCTTGAGCACAAAGTAGCGACCACGGAAGCCGGTCTGCTCCACCGCGTAGACGTCCATTGGCCCTTCCACCACGCAGAGCAAGGTGTCGTCGCGACGGGTATCGGCGCATTGCGGGCAGAGGTCGTCTTCGGTCAGCGTGCGGCACAACCGGCAATGACCCACCCCTTCCATGGCCTGGCTCAGTGCCAGGGCCAATCGCGAGCCGCCGCTGCGATCACGCTCGAGCAGCTGCAACGCCATGCGTTGGGCAGTTTTCTGACCCACACCTGGCAAAATTCGCAGGGCGTCGATCAGTTGGCGAATCAAAGGGCTGAAGCTCATGGGGAAAAGTCCGACAAAACAACGAGACGCGGTTTATACCCGCGCCTCTGTTTAGCGTCAATTACTCAGTCCTGCGCGACCCGCACAACCAGTTTGCCGAAGTTGCGTCCTTCCAGCAGACCGATGAACGCTTCAGGTGCCTGCTCCAGGCCATCGATCACGTCTTCACGGAACTTCACCTTGCCGTCGCGCACCCACGGCGCCATGGCGCTGACGAATTCCGGCTGACGATCACCGTAGTCGTCGAACACGATGAAGCCCTGGATTCGCACACGTTTGGTCAGTAGCGTGCGCTGCAATTGCGGCAGACGATCCGGGCCGGTCGGTGCTTCGTGAGCGTTGTAGGACGCGATCAGACCGCAGAGGGGGATTCGCGCCTTGGGATTGAGCAATGGCAGCACGGCATCGAACACCTTGCCGCCGACATTTTCGTAATAGATGTCGATGCCCTCGGAGCACGCCTTGGCCAATTCATCGGCGAAGTTCGGGCTCTTGTGATCGATGCAGGCATCAAAACCCAGCTCATCGACCACATAACGACACTTGTCCGCGCCACCGGCCACACCGACCACGCGCAAGCCCTTGATCTTCGCCACCTGGCCGACCACCGAACCCACGGCGCCGGATGCAGCCGCAACCACCAGGGTTTCGCCGGCCTTGGGCTGGCCGATATCCATCAGCCCCATATACGCAGTCATGCCGGGCATACCCAACACGCCCAGCGCCATTGATGGGCTCGGTAGCCCGGACGGCACCGGAATGATGTCGCGACCGTCGCTGATGCTGTGGCTCTGCCAACCGGTAGAACCGACCACCACATCACCTTCTTGAAACTTCGGATTCAGCGAGCGCTCGACCCGGCTGACAGCGCCACCGGTCATCACCTCGCCGATTTCAACCGGTGCGGCGTAGGACGGCGCGTCGCTCATGCGTCCGCGCATGTAGGAATCGAGTGACAGGTAAAGAGTCTTTAGCAGCACCTGACCGTCGGCCAGGTCCGGCAGGGCAACGCGCTCCAGGCGGAAATCCTCCGGCGTCGGCGCGCCTACCGGGCGGGATGCCAGGACGATACGTTGGTTGAGGGTCAATGCTTGTGGCATGTGAGCTTCTCCTTCTGATCGATGAATTCGGCGGTATGGAGAGCAGACCTTTATGCAGGTGTCGCGTTCGATGTTACTTCAGCAGGACCGAGTCGACTTCTTCGCGAGCAAGCCCGCTCCCACATTAGAACTCGGTCGAATAATGTGGGAGCGGGCTTGCTCGCGAAGGCGGTCTGACAAGCACCGCATGTCTACCTGCCAGAAACAAAAATGCCAGGCGCGATGCCTGGCATTTTTTGTAACCCATCCGAAGCGCTTTAGCGAATCAGAATGGCAGTTTCATACCCGGTGGCAGTTGCATGCCAGCGGTCATGCCGGACATTTTGTCCTGGCTGTTGGCTTCGATCTTGCGCACGGCATCGTTGACGGCGGCGGCGAACACAGCCTCCAGCATCTCTTTGTCGTCTTCGCTCAAGCCTTCGACCAGGCTTGGATCGATGGTCACGCGCTTGACGTCGTGACGACCGGTCATCACCACAGTGACCATATCGCCACCGGCTTTACCGGTGACTTCGGCGTTGGCCAGTTCTTCCTGCATCTTGGCCATTTTTTCCTGCATCTGCTGTGCCTGCTTCATCAGGCCGGCCATGCCACCTTTCATCATGGGAATCACCTCAAAAGTACTTGGATAAAAACAGCGCCCGGCCCTTTCGGCCGAACGCCTTCAGTTATTAGCCCTGAGTGACCAGGGTCTCGACAGGTTCAATAGTATCGTTACGGACCACCGCACCGAACTGCTGCATCATTTGCTGGATGAACGGATCACCGTGGATCGACTCTTCGGCCTCGCGCTGACGGTTCGCGCGGCGACGGGACGCGGCCTGGGCCGGAGTTTCCTGCTCGGGCTTGATCAACTCCATGCGCAGAGTCAGCGTACGCCCGTGAAACTGGTTCAACGCATCGTTCAAGCGACGCTGTTGAGTCGCGTTGAACAACGCGCTGTGGGCCGGGTCCAGGTGCATCAGCCAATTGTCACCCTCGACGGCGATCAGCGTGCAGTTGGCGGCAATGCTGCCGGTCATGCCGGAGATCGGCAGTTTCGGGAACAGCTCCAGCCATTGCGCCGCCAGACCGGTGGCCGGCATGGCGGCCGGTTCAGGTTCGGCTTCCGGCGCTGGCTCGGCGGTGTGTTCGCTGGCCAGTTCATCGAGGTAGCTGTAGGCCGATTCCATGTCCGGCTCGATGTAGTCCTCGTCCAGCGGCGGCTCGTCGTCCAGGTCCATGCCCGGAGTGGCGGCATCGACTTCGGCCACCGACGGCTCCGGAATCGGCGCAGCGGCCCACTCCGGTGCATCCGGTACCACGCTGTCGGGGGGCGGCAATGGCATCGGCGCCAATTCGGGTTGTTCGCTGGCGATTTCCAGCACCGGCTCGACGGCGGGTTGCTGAACGACTTCGGGTTCTATCGGGTCGTTCCAGGGCAAATCGACGACGGCTTCGACCGCTACCGCCTCAACGACAGGCTCGGGCGCAACGACGGGCGCAACCGGTTCAGGCTCGGGCGCTTGCACTGGAGCAACCACCGGCGCAGGCGCGACGGGTGCAACTGCCGCAGCGACTACCGGCGCAACAACGGGCGCGGCAGCCACTGAATTTGCGGAATCAACTGTGGCCTGGCTGATCCCCACTGGCTTTAGCGGTTGCCTCGGAGCGTCCGCGGTGTCTGCCGGGCGGAACGCGAGCATCCGCAGCAAGACCATTTCGAAGCCACCGCGCGGGTCAGGCGCCAGCGGCAAGTCGCGGCGACCGATCAGGCCCATCTGGTAATAAAACTGCACGTCTTCTGCCGGCAAGGCCTGGGCCAGTGCCAGCACCCGGTCACGGTCGCCATGACCGTTGTCGACGCCTTCAGGCAGGGCCTGGGCGATGGCGACACGGTGCAGCACGTTGAGAATTTCCGAGAGCACGCCGTTCCAGTCCGGGCCTTGTTCGGCCAGATGACGGACGGCTTCGAGCAAGGCCTTGGCGTCGCCTTCGATCAGCGCATGCAGAACGTCGTAGACCTGACCGTGATCGAGCGTGCCGAGCATCGCCCGTACGTCGGCGGCCATGACTTTGCCTTCACCGAAGGCAATCGCCTGGTCAGTCAGGCTCATGGCGTCGCGCATCGAACCGTCGGCAGCACGGCCCAGCAGCCACAGTGCATCATCTTCGAACGGCACGTTCTCGACACCCAGCACATGGGTCAAATGCTCGACCACACGCTCCGGCGTCATGTTCTTCAGAGAGAACTGCAGGCACCGCGAAAGAATGGTTGCAGGAAGTTTCTGCGGATCGGTGGTCGCCAGGATGAACTTGACGTAGGGCGGCGGCTCTTCAAGGGTTTTCAACAGCGCATTGAAGGAATGGCTGGAGAGCATGTGCACTTCGTCGATCAGGTAGACCTTGAAGCGCCCGCGGCTCGGCGCGTACTGCACGTTATCGAGCAGTTCGCGGGTGTCTTCGACCTTGGTCCGGCTCGCGGCGTCGATCTCGATCAGGTCGACAAAGCGGCCCTCATCGATCTCGCGGCACACCGAACATTCGCCGCAAGGCGTTGAAGTGATACCTGTTTCACAGTTCAGGCATTTGGCGATGATCCGCGCGATGGTGGTCTTGCCGACCCCGCGGGTACCGGTAAACAGATAGGCGTGGTGCAGCCGCTGGCTGTCCAAGGCATTGATCAGAGCCTTGAGCACATGGGTCTGGCCGACCATTTCGCGGAACGAGCGCGGACGCCATTTACGTGCAAGAACCTGATAACTCATCGAAAACCGTCGCAACGAAGGAACAGAAGCGGCTAATGCTATCGGAGCAAGGCCAAAATTGCATCCGGTGCGCTCGTCTAATCTGGCTAAGATGGTCTTTGGGGGGCTTTTATCGGCTCGGGTTTTATCAGCACCGGAGCGTTTATGCGGCGGGTCTTGGGGGCACTGCTGTTGATCAGCCTGAATGTCGCTGGCGCCGAGCCGCCATTGCGCTTCGTGGTGCCTGACAGTTGGGCGATGCCGATGGTGCAACTGGAACGCGGCCGCCCCACCCAAGGCATCCTGCACGACGTGATGGTCAGCCTCGCGACCCAGGTCGGCGTGCCGGCCGAATTTCACGTGCTGCCTCGCACGCGAGTGCAAAACGCCATGGAGCACGGCGAAGTCGATATCCGCTGCTATGCGGCGCAGTCCTGGCAGCCGAATCAGTCCGGGGATTACATCTGGAGCATTCCACTCTGGTTTCAGCGCGACATGCTGATCAGCCGGGCAGATCCGCTGACCTCAGTGACGCCTGCGGACTTGTCGCGACAATCCATCGGAACGGTACTCGGCTACAGCTACCCGACCCTGCAACCGCTGTTCGACGCCGACCGACTGCATCGCGAAGACGCGCGCAACCAGGAACAGGTGCTGGAAAAACTCCTGGCCGGACGCTATCACTACGCCGTGAGCAATCAATGGACGCTGGACTGGTTCAATCAGCGCCTGCTGCCTGGCCGGCAACTGCAAGGCGTGGCGGTTTTGCAGGAACAGAGTGTCGGCTGCTATATCCGCAACGATCCCAAGGTGCCCGTGGAGCGCATTTTGCGCACCTTGGTGCAAATGAAAATGTCCGGGGAAATCGACGACATTATCCGGCTCTACATTGGTTCGGAGCCCAGCACACCCTAAGCGATTCCTCTGATCAACACCGAACCCATGTGGGAGCGGTGTCGATCACAAAACTTCAGACAACCTGATCCAGCACCTGCCATTGCGGCGGTGCGACAAAACCCTCGACCCAGCCCGCCACCTCTGCGGGCGGCATCGGTCGGGCAATGAAATGGCCTTGAGCAACTTCGCAGCCCAGGCGCAGCAGCAATTCACCGTGCTCGATACTTTCCAGCCCTTCGGCGATCACCTGCCGACCAAAGGCCCGAGCCAGGCCAATGACCGCCATGGTCAGGGCCAGATCATCACGATCATTAAGGATGTCGCGTACGAACGACTTGTCGATCTTGATGGTTTGGGTTTGCAAACGCTTGAGGTAGCTCAGGGACGAATAACCGGTGCCGAAGTCCCCCAGTGAAAACTGCACCCCCAGCGCCTGACAGGCCTGTAAACAGACACTGACATGCTGAATGTTCTCGATCGCCACCGACTCGACGATTTCCAGATCGAGCATCTGCGGGGCCACCTGGGCATGCCGGGCGAGCACGTGTTTGAGCCGGTCGACGAAATCCGCGCGCTGAAAATGTCGTGCCGCAATATTAATGCTGACCGGCCAGCCCCGCCCCGCTTGCTGCCAATGGTGCAACTGCGACAGGACCTGATCCATCACCCATTCACCAATGTCGATGATCAGGTCCGTTTCTTCCACCAGCGGCAAAAACTCCCGGGCCGGCACCATGCCGTGTTGCGGATGCTCCCAACGTAACAACGCCTCGAAGCCGACAACCTCGCCACGACGCATGTTCACCTTGGGCTGGAAATGCACACGCAACTCACCGGCAGCCAGCGCCTGGCGCACTCGCGCGACCGTCTGGTGAGTGGCCTTGACCTCCTGATCCCGGGACACGTCGAACAAATGGAAACGATTGCGACCGCTTTGTTTCGCCACATACATGGCCTGATCGGCATGACGCAACAAGGTTTCGGCATCTTGATTGTCGTGGGGGAACAGGGTGACGCCGATACTGGCAAACACATTGATGCTCTTGCCATGCAACGAGTACGGCGCCGAAATGGCGCCGAGCACCCGGTTCAACGCCGCACGCAGCTCCGGCAGATCCCGCACGTAACGCAATACCAGCACAAACTCGTCACCGGCCAAACGTGCCACCACATCTTCACCGCGCACAATGGTGCGCAAACGCTTGGCCACCTCGACCAACAGCAGATCGCCACTGGCATGCCCGTAGCCATCGTTGACCGCCTTGAAGCCGTCGAGGTCGAGCATGCATACCGCCAGCGGGATGTTTTCGTGACGGGAGAACTCCAGCGCCTGATCCAGCAAATCCGAGAGGAACGCGCGATTTGGCAGCCCGGTCAGCACGTCATGCCCCACCCGCCATTGCAGTGAATGCAGCAATTGGTGTTTTTCGCTGATGTCGAAACGAATCGAAAGATAACGGTCAATCCGCCCGGTGGCATTATCGAGCACCGGCACCATGGTGCTGTCGACCCAATACAGGCTGCCGTCCTTGGCGCGATTACAAATCTCGCCTTTCCAGACCTTGCCCAAGGCGATGGTGCGCCACATAGCTGCGAAGAAATCGGCGGAGTGCAGACCCGAGTTGAGGAGACGATGATTCTGTCCGAGCAGTTCTTCGCGGCTATAGCCGGACACGGCACAGAACTGATCGTTGACGTGGGTGATCCGGCCGCTCAGATCGGTCTCGGAAAAAATCGCGGCGGCATCCACGGCCCTGCGGTATTTCTCATCCATGAGTCAGGCTCGCTTTGGCTAGCGGTGATACCGCTCGACCAGCGCAGAATGCCCGGAAGAGGTGTTTTTACAGGTAATGCGCAGCAACACGATATCACTCCATGAACAGTGTTTGATGGCCTCCTGACAGCAGAGATCAACTAACCTTAAAGGCCCCAAATGCCCATTTTGAGCGGCAATTCTACGAAATGCATCACATTTTGCAAAGCAAGGTGATGGATCATGCAGTTGTCTAATGCAAAGATCTATCGTTAAGTTCTTGATTCTAAATGGGAATTAAGCGATGCAAATTTCAAGTTTGGGTGCGGCCATTCGGCGCTACCGCAAGGTCGCTGGGCTTACTCAGGCTGAACTCGGTGAAAAAACCGGTTTTGACCCCAAAACCATCAGCCGCTTCGAAACCGGCACCTACACCCCCAGCGTGGAAGCCTTGTTCCTGTTTGCCGATGTGCTGGGTGTGAAGCTGAAAGCCTTTTTCGCAGATTTAGGCGATGAAGATGAACAGCGGGCGTATCTGTTCGGTGTCATACATAAAGCCACCCCGAAGGATCTGGGAAAGCTGATTGCAGCGGTTGACCAGGCCTTGTCCAAGCCTTAGCGCCAGAAATAAAAAAGGAGGCCGAGCTGTCGCATTCGACAGCTAGGCCTCCTTTTATGTGTTCGCTCGGAAAACCGGGAACGAAAAAACACCGCCCTGGACAAGATCCGTGGCAGAGCAACAAGAATGTATTTTTTAGACAGATAACGCGAGAGAGGACTCGCGGTGCGTTATGGAGGCAACCCCACCAGCCACACCCCGGCACACAATGTTCCCGCTGTGGCTGCTTCCTTCCGGATCTGACCAGGTTCACGGGTAATCGTTGCGGGGGGACCGATGGGGTCACCATAACGACGCCCGCCTGACGGCGAGCCGCGCCATTGTACCTATCTGAGACGAAGTTACAACCGTTCGGGCGGATTAAAAAATATGTGCTGCTTCAAGGACATGCAGAGCCCTGGAAAAGATCGCAGCCTGCGGTAGCGCCTACCCCTGCAACACCTCATCCGCCCGGCCGCCCTCTTGCTGGATCACCAGGTGGATGAAGTGCAACTTGGCGATCACTGCCGGCGGCAGGACGAACGGATAGAAATCCGGCTGCCCCATGCTGCGCGACAACTCATTAAGCATGCCAGCCAGTTCGATCCACGCATTGACGAACGACAGGAACGCCGCCCCGCCGGGATGCTGTGGATCGTAGAGGGTGCTTGGGGGAAACGGCTGATAGTCGAAGTCCATCTCCCTGGCACTCATCCCGAACCCCAATGCCGTATCCACCGCGTCCATCATGTGCAGGTAGTGAGCCCAGGTTTCGGCCCAATCCTCCCACGGATGCATGGTCGCGTAGGCGCTGACGCAATGTTGCTGCCAGTCGAGCGGTGCGCCTTGCTGGTAATGCCGCTCGAGGGCATCGGCATAGCTGGCGCGCTCGTCGCCGAACAGGCCGCGGAACGGTTCCAGCCAATGGCTGTTGGCGATCAGCCGATCCCAGTAGTAATGCCCGACTTCATGACGAAAATGCCCGAGCAGCGTGCGATAAGGTTCGTGCATCTGCACCCGAATTTGCTCGCGATGAGCGTCGTCGGCTTCTTTGATATCGAGGGTGATCAGACCGTTGGCGTGACCAGTGGTCGGCGGTTTGCCTTCGAGGTCGACACCGATGAAATCGAAAGCCAGCCCCGTCTCTTCGTCCACGGTTTTGGGAATCACTTGTAAACCCAGGCTGACCAACTGTGCGACCAGACGCCGCTTGGCCGTTTCGACCTTGCGCCAGCGTTCGTGGTTTTCGGCAATCGACAGGTCGGGGATGGTGTGGTTCAGGCTACAGGCGATGCATAACGCATTGTGGTCATTGGCGGGCAACAGCCAATTGCAAGCGGCTGGGGAATCGAGGTTGGCGCAGCGGCGAAAGACACCGGTCTCGGGATCGGCGTCGAGCAACCAGGTATCAGCCTGCACGCCGGGCTGCAGCGACGATAGACGACTCTGCTCAGGTTGATAACCCAACGCCGCCGAACACGCCAGGCACTGGCTGTTGCGAAAAAACAGCGACTGCCCGCAGCGGCACTGCCAGACCTTGCTGTTACGCGAGCTTTCGCCGATGAAGGGCGCGGCGATGCGTGAGCTGAGCTGTTCGAAGAAGCGGTACATGACGATCTCTCCCTGAGTCTTGCCAAGACTAGATCATTGCCGCGCGAAGATCGTTCCCGCTTTTAGCGCAACGGCAACTATCGCCTTCGCGAGCAAGCCCGCTCCCACATTCGACCGCATTCCTTTGGGAGAACCGGGTTAAATGTGGGAGCGGGCTTGCTCGCGAATGGCATCACACCGAAATATTGTGCTTACTCAGAAACTCGACAAAAGCCTCTTCATCCAGAACCTTCAACCCCAGCTCATTGGCCTTCGCCAGTTTGGAACCTGCACCCGGCCCAGCGACCACACAATGGGTCTTGGCCGATACCGAGCCCGCCACCTTGGCACCGAGGCTTTCAAGTTTGTCTTTGGCGATGTCGCGGCTCATCAACTCCAGCGAACCGGTCAGCACCCAGGTCTGCCCGGCCAGCGGCAAGCCTTCAACGACTTTCTTCTCGCTCTGCCAGTGCATGCCGAAATCACGCAGCTGTTTCTCGGCGGCTTCAGCAATTTGACGATGTTGCGCAACCGCAAAGAACTCCCGAACCGAAGTAGCCTGCTTCTCCGGCAGCGCCTGACGCATATCCAGCCAGTCGGCGTTGAAAACCCCTTCAAGCGAACCAAACTTGTCCGCCAGCTTCTGCGCCCCACCCGGCCCCACCGAAGGAATGTGCAGCTTGTCGAGGAAGCCACCCAACGTAGTACTGGCAGCAAACTCGGCGCCCAACTCGCCCTGATCCTGAATCTGCAGGCCGTGCTTGAGCAGATCCTTGATCACCTGCTGGTTATGCGCATCTTCAAAGAAACTGTGAATCTCGTGAGCCACTTCCAGGCCGACATCCGGCAAATACGTGAGCACTTGCGGCAACGCCTGCTGAACCCGCTCCAGCGAGCCGAGAGAACGCGCCAGCACCTTCGCCGTCTCTTCGCCGACATCGGGAATCCCGAGGGCGTAGATGAAGCGCGCCAGGCTCGGCTTCTTGCTGTCTTCGATGGCGCTGAGCAGGTTCTTGCTCGACAGTTCGGCAAAACCTTCGAGGTCAACGATCTGCTCGAACGTCAGGGCGAAAAGATCGGCTGGCGAATTCACCAGACCTTCATCCACCAACTGCTCGACGCTCTTCTCACCCAGGCCTTCGATGTCCATGGCGCGACGGGAGACGAAGTGAATGATTGCCTGCTTGAGTTGCGCACCGCAGGCCAGACGACCGACGCAGCGGTACACCGCGCCTTCGCTGACGGTCTCGCGACCTTTGCTGCGCTTGACCAGTTGCGTGCGCTCGACATGCGAGCCGCAGACTGGGCACTTCTCAGGAATCTGCACGGCTCGCGCGGTTTCCGGGCGACGCTCCATGACCACCTGCACCACTTGCGGAATCACGTCGCCTGCGCGGCGGATGATCACGGTGTCGCCGATCATCAGACCCAGACGCGCCACTTCGTCCATGTTGTGCAGCGTCGCATTGGCCACGGTCACGCCGGCCACCTTGACCGGTTTCAAGCGCGCCACGGGCGTCACCGCACCGGTACGACCGACCTGGAATTCCACGTCGAGCAATTCAGTGAGTTCTTCCATCGCCGGGAATTTATGCGCGATCGCCCAGCGCGGTTCACGAGCACGGAAGCCCAGCTCACGCTGAGAGGCAATGCTGTTGACCTTGAACACCACGCCGTCAATTTCGTAGGGCAGCGAATTTCGGCGCTCACCGATGTCACGGTAATAATCCAGGCATTCAACGATGCCGTGAGCCAGTTTCAGCTCATGACTGATCGGCATGCCCCAAGCCTTGAGTTGCTTGAGATTGCCAATGTGCGTATCAGCAATGTCGGTCGAAATCTGACCGATGCCATAGCAGCAGAACTCCAGCGGACGGTTGGCGGTGATCTTCGAATCGAGCTGGCGCAAGCTGCCGGCCGCCGCGTTGCGCGGGTTAGCGAAGGTCTTGCCGCCGACTTCCAGCTGCGTGGCGTTGAGTCGTTCGAATCCGGCCTTGGACATGAACACTTCGCCGCGTACTTCCAGGGTCGCTGGCCAGCCGGTACCGTGCAGCTTGAGCGGAATGTTGCGCACGGTACGCACGTTGACGCTGATGTCTTCGCCGGTGGTGCCGTCGCCGCGAGTCGCGCCGCGCACCAGCACGCCGTCCTGATACAGCAAGCTGACCGCCAGGCCATCAAGCTTGGGTTCGCAGCTGTATTCCACGACCGCGCCGCCGCCGAACAAGTCGCCAACCGGCAGGTCGAGACCTTCCGTTACCCGGCGATCGAACTCGCGCATGTCGGTTTCTTCGAAGGCGTTGCCGAGGCTGAGCATCGGCACTTCGTGACGCACCTGAGTGAACGCCGACAGTGCCGCACTGCCGACGCGCTGGGTTGGCGAGTCGCTGGTGATCAGTTCGGGATGGGCCGCTTCGAGGGCCTTGAGCTCGTGGAACAACCGATCGTATTCGGCGTCCGGAATGCTCGGCTCGTCCAGCACGTGGTAGCGATAGTTGTGCTGATCCAGCTCAGCACGCAGCTCTAGAATGCGGTTTTTGGCGGCGGTCATGGGTGTTCTCTCATAAAGCAAAAGAGCAGCCGAGGCTGCTCAATCTATTTTGCTGATCGTCCCGCGCGCGGCGCGGCAACAACCTTTTGAATCAACGCTTCTGGGTCAAGGCGCGACGTTCGAACTCAACGATGCGCTGACGGTAATGCTCGATCGTCTGGGCAGTCAGAACGCTGCGCTGGTCGTCTTTCAGTTCGCCGTTCAGCTCCTGGGACAGTTTACGCGCCGCGGCCACCATCACGTCGAAGGCTTGCTTCGGATGACGCGGGCCTGGCAGACCGAGGAAGAAGCTCACTGCCGGTGTGCTGAAGTGGTCGATGTCGTCCAGATCGAAGACGCCCGGCTTGACCGCATTGGCCATCGAGAACAGGACTTCGCCGTTGCCGGCCATGCTTTCGTGGCGGTGGAAAATGTCCATCTCGCCGAAACGCAGACCGCTTTCCAGAATGTTCTGCAACAGCGCCGGGCCTTTGAAGCCGGCAGCGTCGCGGCAGATCACGCTGATCACCAGCACTTCTTCGGCTTGCGGTTGTTCCTTGTCGCTGGTCGAACTCGAAGCCTTGGTGTCATCCGGAAAATCGTCGTCACGGCTGCTGAAGCTCGGGCCGCCGTCCAGATCCAGACTGAGGTTCATGTCGCCTTGCGAAGGCTCGCCATGGCCACGCTTGCCGCGCTTGGAACCCGACTCACGCGGCTCACGAGCAGGCATGCTCACCGACGGCAGATCGTGCTCGTCCAGTTGCGGCTCTTTATGCGTATCCAGCACACGGGGCGGGCCCAACAGCTCGGCGCTGGTGTCCTCGTCCGGCAAGTTGGACAAACTTCGGTCGAGACGGAATTTCAGTTTCCCCTTGCCGCCGCGCATGCGACGCCAGCCATCGAAAAGAATACCGGCAATGACAATAATGCCGATGACGATCAGCCACTCGCGCAGACCGATTTCCATGTAATCCCGTGCCTCTATAAAAAATGCTGAAAAATAAGAGGTTTACAACTCGTAAACCGCTTTAAAACGTGGCGCCAACTCTATGTTCTGACAGGCGTTTTGCCCACGTATACGAAAAATTGACATTAAACTAGCACGACCAAAGGCAACTTTACACCGTCTGTCACAACGGCTTGCGCGAATATGTCGATTGGCCAGCAAGTCAGGACAGGTAAATAAGTCCTACAACTCAAAAATACCTCTCCTACAAGCGCCGACTCAGGCATCCACCATCGCCATCGCCTCCTCGACATCCACTGCCACCAGACGCGAACAACCCGGCTCGTGCATCGTCACCCCCATCAGTTGCTCGGCCATTTCCATGGCGATCTTGTTGTGGGTGATATAGATGAACTGCACCGTCTGCGACATCTCTTTGACCAGCCGTGCGTAGCGTCCAACGTTAGCGTCATCCAATGGCGCGTCAACTTCATCGAGCATGCAGAACGGCGCCGGATTCAACTTGAAGATGGCAAAAACCAGAGCCAGGGCCGTCAGGGCTTTTTCGCCACCGGAGAGCAAATGGATGGTGCTGTTCTTCTTTCCTGGCGGCTGCGCCATGATCGTTACCCCTGTATCGAGTAGATCTTCGCCCGTCAGTTCCAAATACGCGCGGCCTCCACCGAAAACTTTTGGGAAAAGGGCCTGTAAACCGCCATTGATCTGATCAAAGGTATCTTTGAAACGGTTTCGGGTTTCCTTGTCGATCTTGCGAATCACGTTTTCGAGCGTATCCAGCGCCTCGACCAGATCGTCGTTCTGCGCATCCAGATAACGTTTACGCTCGGATTGTTGCTGGTATTCGTCGATGGCCGCCAGGTTGATCGCACCGAGACGCTGAATCCGCGCGGCAATGCGCTCGAGCTCTTCTTCGGCGTCCTTTTCATTGGCTTCAGCCGTCAGCGTGGCGAGCACGCCATGCAGATCGTAGCCGTCTTCGAGCAACTGATCTTCGAGCGTCTTGCGGCGCACGGTCAGGGCTTGCCATTCCATGCGCTGGGTTTCCATCTGCCCACGAATCAACTGCGATTGCTGCTCGGCCTGGTTGCGACGTTTTTCCGCGTCGCGCAGTTCACGGTCGGCGTCTTCCAGAGCGATCTGCGCAGTCTTGAGTTCTTCGTCGACGGTCATGCGCTTGTCGAGCAACTCTTCAAGTTTGAGGCGCAACTCTTCCAGCGGCGCCTCGCCCTCCTCCAGGTTGAGACTCAGCTGTTCGCGCTTCTCGGTCAGGCGCTCGGACTGCATTTCCAGACGCTCCAGCGCCTGACGCGTCGAGTCGTGCTGGGCCTTGAGCGAACCCAGACGCACTGCCAGTTGATGCGCATGATCCTTGTGCTGCCGGGCTTCCTGCCGCACCCGATCAAGTCGCTCGCGCAAGCTGTCGCGCTGGGCCAGCAGCAACTCGCGCTGCTCGGTGTCCAGCGCCATGCTGTCGAGGGCTTCCTGCAATTGCAGACGCGCCTCGCCGATATTTTCGTGTTCCAGAGCGCGTTGCTCAGCCAATTCGGTGAGTTCTTCGTCCAGTCGTGTACGGCGCAAGGTCAGTTGTTCGGCCTTGGCTTTGCCGGCGGACAATTGAGCTTTCAACTCACCTTGCTGACGCGCTTCGTCTTGCAGCAGACGGCGCAGATGTTCGCGACCGTTTTCCTGCTGACGCTGCTGCGCCCTGAGATTCTGAAGTTGGGTTTCCAGGGTTTCAACCGTGGCTTCGCGCTCTTCGCGCTCAAGGCCCAGACGCTGGATTTCCTGACCACGAGCGAGCACACCGCTTTCCGCTTCGCTGGCCCGGCGCACGCGCAAAAAGTGTCGACCGACCCAGTAACCATCGCGACTGATCAGACTCTCACCAGCAGCCAATTGACCACGCAAGGCCAAAGCCTGTTCGAGGCTGTCGACCGGTTTAACCTGCCCCAACCATGGCGCCAGATCGATCTGCGCTTCAACTTTATCGAGCAAGCTGCCGGGCACGCGCACGCCATCACTGGCGGGGCTGAGCAAACGCAAATCGCCCTGGGCAAAACCGGCCAGATCGAAATCGCCGAAGTCATCCACCAACACCGCTTGCAGGTCGGCGCCGAGCACGGTTTCCACCGCCAGCTCCCAACCTGCCTCGACTTTCAGGCCTTCGGCCAGACGTGGACGGTCCGCCAAATGCTGTTCGCGCAGCCATTCAGCGGTGCCCGTGCCGGGATCGAGAGCGGCTTGCTGCAAGGCTTCAAGGGAGGCGAGGCGACCATTCAGACGCTGCAAATCGCCCTGAGCCTGTTGCTGATTTTGCAGCGCTAATTGCAATTCCTGACGCAGTTGCTCAAGGCGTTCGACCTGGGCTTCTTCACTGGCCTGTAAATCTTCCAGCGTCGCTTCACTCGCGGCCAATTGCTCGCTGAGTTCCATGATCGCCGCGTCTTCCGGGTCTGCCGAGAGCAACGCTCGCTCTTCGCCGAGACGCTTTTGACGATCGGCCAGGCGCTCCATGCTGGTTTCCAGCTGCTGGATCCGCGACTGCTGAACTTCGGATTGGCGACGCGGCTCGGCGGCCGTCAGGTTGAAGGTGTCCCACTGCTCTTGCCAGGCGTGCATGGTGGTTTCGGAGTCTTCCAGCGCGGCGGCGGCCTCTTCGGCGGCGGCGCTGGTGACTTCCTGTTCGGGGGTGAGCATGTCCAGCTCTTCGCCCAGCGTCAGCAGCAAGGTGCGGTCGTGACCCAGGTGAGATTCGGTTTCCAGACGTGCGCGTTCGGCTTCTTTCAGGTCGTCCTGCAATTGGCGCAAACGCTGCTGACCGTGCTGAATACTCTGCTCGACCCGGGCGATGTCGCCGCCGACCGAATAGAAGCGCCCCTGCACCAGATTGAAGCGTTCGGACAGGTCGTGGTGCCCGTCACGCAAGCGTTCGATAGCTGCATCGGCATTGCGCTGCTCGGCGACCAGCGCTTCGAAGGTGACTTCCTGATTGCCGATGATTGCTTCGCGCTGACCGACCTGTTCATTCAACGCCTGCCAGCGCAGAGCCGACAGCTGGGCCTTGAGCTGACGCTCCTCGCCCTTGTATTCCTGATACTTCTTCGCGGCCTCGGCCTGGCGGTACAAGCGTTCAAGCTGACGCTCGAGTTCTTCGCGCAGGTCGGTCAAGCGGGCCAGGTTCTCGTGGGTGCGGCGGATGCGGTTTTCAGTCTCGCGCCGGCGCTCCTTGTACTTGGAGATGCCTGCCGCTTCTTCAATGAAGTTGCGCAAATCTTCCGGCTTGGACTCGATCAGCTTGGAGATCATCCCCTGCTCGATAATCGAATAGCTGCGCGGGCCCAGGCCTGTACCCAGAAAGATATCGGTGATATCGCGACGGCGGCACTTGGTGCCGTTGAGGTAGTAAGTGGTCTGGCTGTCGCGGGTCACTTTGCGACGAATGGAAATTTCCGCGTAGGCCGCGTATTCGCCGAGCAGGGTGCCGTCGGAGTTATCGAACACCAGCTCGATGCTCGCCTGACTCACCGGTTTACGGCTGGTCGAGCCGTTGAAGATGACGTCGGTCATCGACTCGCCGCGCAGGTTCTTGGCCGAACTCTCGCCCATCACCCAACGCACGGCGTCGATGATGTTCGACTTGCCGCAACCATTGGGCCCGACCACTGCCGCCATGTTACTGGGGAAGTTCACCGTGGTCGGGTCGACAAAGGATTTGAACCCTGCCAGTTTGATGCACTTTAGCCGCACGCTTAAGCGTCCGTCAGGGCAGAAACCACCAGATCACTGCTGCGCTGGGCATACGCCGTCAGCACAATGCGGATCTGCGGAAAATCACGGGCCAGCACGGCGGCGAGCAAGCGTTCGAACAACTCCAGGAACTCGCTCATCGAGGCCTTGCGCTGTTCCAGGGCGAGGAAATACGCGCGGCTCATGGCCGGCTGCAGATTCTCGACGGTTTCCTGCAAGTACGGATTGTTGGCGAACGGATACGCGGCGCGCATCACACTGAAGCTGTCGTCGACAAAGGTGCGAATGTCCTGACGCTCGTAACTGGCGGTCAGACGCTGCTGGATTTGCACGAACGGCGCCATGTCGGCCTGGACTTGCCAGCCGCTGGCCACTGCATTGCCCAGCAGAATGTAAAGCTCACTCATCAGCGTGCACAGGCTCTGGACCTTGTGAACCGTGAGTTCGGTCACGTGGGCGCCACGTCGCGGCAGGATCGCGATCAGGTGGCGGCGCTCGAGGATCAGCAAGGCTTCACGGACCGAACCGCGGCTGACATTGAGGGCCAGCGTGACCTTCTGTTCCTGGATGCGCTCCCCGGGCTTCATTTCGCCACGAATGATGCGTTCGGCGAGGTGGTGAGCAATTTGCTCGGCGAGGCTGTCCGGCGCCTTGAACGTCATGGTTGTCCTTCAAACTCTTCGATCTGCACAAGCGGCGCAGTGTAGCGCACATGAAGGGTCATGGCGGAGTGCCCACTCGGCGGTTTTTGGCACGATTCAAGCAAAAAGCAGGCTATCCCGTGAGGGTCAATAATAAAGGAACGAGTCGTTGATCGACAAAATGCTATTTCCTGACCTTTAAGTCAGAAAATCATTGACCACAAAGTCAGACCTGATAAATTCGGTTCAAGTCGGTTAACAACAATAATGAGTCTGCGAGGCCTTCCGTGATCCAGTTTTTACTTAACCAGGAACTCCGTAGCGAGCACGCCCTGGACCCAAACCTGACCGTGCTCAATTATCTGCGCGACCATGTGGGCAAACCCGGCACCAAAGAAGGCTGCGCCAGCGGTGACTGCGGCGCGTGCACCGTGGTGGTCGGCGAGCTGCAAACGGATGACGATGGCCGCGAACACATTCGCTATCGCAGCCTCAACTCGTGCCTGACGTTCGTTTCGTCACTGCACGGCAAACAATTGATCAGCGTTGAAGACCTCAAGCACCAAGGCGAGCTGCACAGCGTGCAAAAAGCCATGGTCGAGTGCCACGGCTCGCAATGCGGCTTCTGCACACCGGGCTTCGTGATGTCGCTGTTTGCACTGCAAAAGAACAGCGATCAACCGGATGCGCATAAAGCCCACGAAGCGCTGGCCGGCAACCTTTGCCGCTGCACCGGTTATCGGCCGATTCTGGCTGCCGCCGAACAATCCTGCTGCGGCAAGCAAACGGATCAGTTCGACGCCCGTGAAGCCGACACCATCGCTCGCCTCAAAGCCATCGCCCCTACCGATATCGGCGAACTCAACAGTGGCGACAAGCGCTGCCTGGTGCCGCTGACCGTCGCCGATCTGGCTGACCTCTATGACGCTTATCCACAGGCTCGCCTGCTGGCCGGCGGTACGGATCTGGCGCTGGAAGTCACGCAGTTCCACCGCACCCTGCCGGTGATGATTTACGTCGGCAATGTCGCCGAGATGAAGCGCATCGACCGTTTCGACGATCGCCTGGAAATCGGCGCCGCCACCGCCCTCTCCGATTGCTACGAGGCCTTGAAAGCCGAGTACCCGGACTTCGGCGAATTGCTGCAGCGCTTCGCTTCGCTGCAGATCCGCAACCAGGGCACCCTCGGTGGCAACATCGGCAACGCCTCGCCGATCGGTGACTCCCCGCCCCTGTTGATTGCACTCGGCGCGCAGATTGTCCTGTGCAAAGGCGACGTTCGCCGCACGATGGCGCTGGAAGACTACTTCATCGATTACCGGGTCACCGCGCGCCAGGAAAGCGAGTTCATCGAAAAGATCATCGTGCCGCGTGCCAGCGCCGAACAACTGTTCCGCGCCTACAAAGTGTCGAAACGTCTGGACGATGACATTTCCGCTGTCTGTGCCGCGTTCAACCTGCGCATCGACAACGGCGTGATCGCCGACGCCCGCGTCGCCTTCGGCGGCATGGCGGCTACACCAAAACGTGCCAAGGCTTGCGAAGCCGTATTGCTCGGCGCCACCTGGAACAACGACACCGTCGAACGCGCCTGCGCCGCACTGGCCGAAGATTTCACGCCGCTCTCGGATTTCCGTGCCAGCAAGGAATACCGCCTGCTCAGCGCCCAGAACCTGCTGCGTAAATACTTCATCGAACTGCAAACACCGCACATCGAGACTCGGGTGACCGCTTATGTCTAATCATCACACTGTAGAGAAGACCCAAGCCGAACTGGCTGAACTGTTCGCCAAAGACCTGACCACCGGTGTCGGCCGCAGCGTCAAGCACGACAGCGCCGCCAAGCACGTGTCCGGTGAAGCGCAGTACATCGACGACCGACTGGAATTCCCGAACCAGTTGCACGTTTATGCTCGGCTATCAGACCGCGCCCACGCGAAAATCATCAGCATCGACACCAAACCTTGTTACGCCTTTGAAGGCGTGCGCATCGCCATTACGCACGAAGACGTGCCGGGCCTGAAAGACATTGGTCCATTGCTGCCGGGCGATCCGCTACTGGCCATCGACGACGTGCAATTCGTCGGTCAACCGGTGCTCGCTGTCGCGGCGAAGGACCTGGAAACCGCACGCAAAGCCGCCATGGCCGCGATCATCGAATACGAAGATCTGGAGCCGGTGCTGGACGTGGTTGAAGCGCTGCGTAAACGCCACTTTGTGCTCGACAGCCACACGCATCAGCGCGGTGATTCGGCCGGCGCTTTGGCCACTGCCGAGCATCGCATCCAGGGCACGTTGCACATCGGCGGCCAGGAACACTTCTACCTCGAAACCCAAATCTCTTCGGTGATGCCAACCGAAGACGGCGGGATGATTGTCTACTGCTCGACGCAGAACCCCACCGAAGTGCAGAAGCTCGTCGCCGAAGTGCTCGATGTGTCGATGAACAAAATCGTCGTCGACATGCGCCGCATGGGCGGAGGTTTCGGCGGCAAGGAAACTCAGGCCGCCAGCCCTGCGTGCCTGTGCGCAGTGATCGCGCACCTCACCGGCCAGCCGACCAAAATGCGCCTGCCGCGGGTCGAAGACATGCTGATGACCGGCAAGCGTCACCCGTTCTATGTTGAGTACGACGTCGGCTTCGACAGCACCGGTCGGCTGCACGGCATCGCCCTGGAACTGGCCGGCAACTGCGGTTGCTCGCCGGACCTGTCGGCGTCGATTGTCGACCGTGCGATGTTCCACGCCGACAACTCGTACTACCTGGGCGACGCGACCATCAACGGTCACCGCTGCAAGACCAACACCGCGTCGAACACCGCTTACCGTGGTTTCGGTGGCCCGCAAGGCATGGTCGCTATCGAAGAAGTGATGGACGCCATCGCCCGCCATCTGGCCCTCGATCCGCTGGCGGTGCGCAAGGCCAACTACTACGGAAAGACCGAGCGCAACGTCACCCATTACTACCAGACCGTCGAGCACAACATGCTCGAGGAAATGACCGCCGAACTCGAAGAAAGCAGCCAGTACGCCGAGCGCCGCGAAGCGATTCGTCGCTACAACGCCAACAGCCCGATCCTGAAAAAAGGCCTGGCGCTGACCCCGGTGAAATTCGGTATTTCCTTCACCGCCAGCTTCCTCAACCAGGCCGGTGCGCTGATCCATGTCTACACCGATGGCAGCATCCACCTGAACCATGGCGGCACTGAAATGGGCCAGGGTCTGAACACCAAAGTCGCGCAGGTTGTGGCCGAAGTGTTCCAGGTGGAAATGGACCGCGTGCAGATCACCGCGACCAACACCGACAAGGTGCCGAACACCTCGCCGACCGCGGCTTCCAGTGGTGCCGACCTGAACGGTAAAGCGGCGCAGAACGCGGCGGAAATCATCAAGAAGCGCCTGGTTGAATTCGCCGCGCGGCAGTACAAGGTCAGTGAAGAAGACGTGGAATTCCACAATGGCCACGTGCGGGTTCGCGATCACATCCTGACGTTTGAATCGCTGATCCAGCAGGCGTATTTCGCTCAGGTGTCGCTGTCGAGCACCGGGTTCTACAAGACCCCGAAAATCTTCTACGACCGTAGCCAGGCTCGGGGCCGGCCGTTCTATTACTACGCCTTCGGCGCAGCCTGCTGCGAGGTGATCATCGACACTCTCACCGGCGAGTACAAAATGCTGCGCACCGACATCCTCCACGACGTCGGCGACTCACTGAACCCGGCCATCGACATCGGCCAGGTCGAGGGTGGTTTCATCCAGGGCATGGGCTGGCTGACCATGGAAGAACTGGTGTGGAACAACAAGGGCAAACTGATGACCAATGGCCCGGCCAGCTACAAGATCCCGGCGGTGGCGGACATGCCGCTGGACCTGCGTGTAAAGCTGGTGGAAAACCGCAAGAACCCGGAAGACACAGTGTTCCATTCCAAGGCCGTGGGCGAGCCGCCGTTCATGCTCGGCATCGCGTCGTGGTGTGCGATCAAGGACGCCGTGGCCAGTCTTGGCGACTACAAGCATCAACCGAAAATCGACGCACCGGCGACGCCGGAGCGGGTGTTGTGGGGCTGTGAGCAGATGCGCCAGTTGAAGGTGGCGAAGGCTATCGAGGCTGAAGTTGAGTTGGCTTCGCTCTGATACCGAGGCGCGGCCTTCGCGAGCAAGCCCGCTCCCACAGGGGAATGCATTCCAAATGTGAGAGCGGGCTTGCTCGCGAAGAGGCCCGGATAGACAACAGAAATGTTGAGGTGAATATGTACAACTGGATCGACGCCCTCGCCGACCTGCAATCCCAGGGTGAACCCTGCGTGTTGGTGACCATCATCGAAGAACTCGGCTCAACACCGCGTAACGCCGGTTCGAAGATGGTCATCAGCGCCACCCAGACCTTCGACACCATCGGTGGCGGGCATCTGGAATACAAGGCCATGCAGATCGGCCGCGAGATGCTGGCCTGTGGCAAGCAGGACACGCACCTGGAGCGCTTCAGCCTCGGCGCCAGCCTGGGTCAGTGCTGCGGCGGCGTGACGGTGTTGCTGTTCGAACCAATGGGCCAGGTCCAGGCGCAGATTGCCGTGTTCGGTGCCGGCCACGTCGGCCGGGCGCTGGTGCCACTGCTCGCCAGCCTGCCCTGCCGGGTGCGCTGGATCGACTCGCGGGATTCCGAATTCCCGGAACAGATCCCCCACGGCGTACGCAAAATCGTCGCCGAAGAACCGGTGGATGAAGTCGACGACCTGCCCGCCGGCAGCTATTGCATCGTCATGACCCACAATCACCAGCTCGACCTCGAACTCACCGCCGCGATCCTCAAACGCAACGACTTTGCCTACTTCGGCCTGATCGGTTCGAAGACCAAACGGGTGAAGTTCGAACACCGCTTGCGCGACCGTGGTTTCGACAGCGCCGTGCTGCAACGCATGCGCTGCCCGATGGGCATCGGCGAAGTCAAAGGCAAGTTGCCTGTGGAAATCGCCATCTCCATCGCCGGCGAAATCATCGCCACCTATAACGCCAATTTCGGCCAGCACACCGCCAGCGCCGGATCATCGATCGCCAAACTGCTGCCTGCTTCACGCCGCAGCCAAGCCACGAATTGAGAATTTTTATGCCTCTGACTCGCAAAGCCTACCGCGCCGCCATTCTGCACAGCATCGCCGACCCCGCCGAAGTGGGCATCGAAGCCTCGTATGAGTTTTTCGAAGACGGCTTGCTGGTGGTTGATAACGGCCAGATCAGCGCCCTTGGTCACGCCAGCGACTTGCTGCCAACGCTGGCAGCCGACATCGAGATCACCCATTATCAGGACGCGCTGATCACCCCAGGCTTCATCGACACCCACATTCACTTGCCACAAACCGGCATGGTCGGCGCCTACGGCGAGCAGTTGCTGGATTGGCTCAACACCTACACCTTCCCATGCGAAAGCCAGTTCGCCGACAAGGCTCACGCTGACGAAGTCGCAGGCATTTTCATCAAGGAACTGCTGCGCAACGGCACCACTACGGCGCTGGTGTTCGGCAGCGTGCACCCGCAATCGGTGAACTCGTTCTTTGAAGCCGCCGAGCAGCTGGACCTGCGGATGATTGCCGGCAAGGTGATGATGGACCGCAACGCGCCGGACTACCTGACCGACACCGCCGAATCCAGCTATGTCGAAAGCAAGGCGCTGATCGAGCGCTGGCACGGCAAGGGCCGTTTGCACTACGCGGTCACCCCGCGCTTCGCCCCGACCAGCACCCCGGAACAGCTGACCCTCGCCGGCCAGTTGCTCAGCGAATTCCCTGACCTGTACATGCAGACTCACATCAGCGAAAACCTCAAGGAAGTCGAGTGGGTCAAGGCGCTGTTCCCTGAGCGCAAGGGCTACCTGGACGTCTACGACCATTACAAGCTGCTCGGCGAGCGCTCGGTATTCGCCCACGGCGTGCACCTGTGCGATGACGAATGCGCGCGACTGGCGGAAACCGGCTCGGCGATCGCCTTCTGCCCGACGTCGAACTTCTTCCTCGGCAGCGGTTTGTTCAACCTGCCGATGGCCGAGAAGCACAAGTTGAATGTCGGCCTCGGTACGGACGTCGGCGGCGGCACCAGTTTCTCGCTGCTGCAAACGTTGAATGAAGCGTACAAGGTCATGCAGATGCAAGGCGCACGGTTGAGCCCGTTCAAGTCGCTGTACCTGGCCACCCTCGGTGGTGCGCGTGCGCTGCGTCTGGAAGACAAGATCGGCACCCTGCAACCGGGCACTGATGCGGACTTCCTGGTGCTGGACTACAACGCCACGCCGCTGCTCAGCTATCGCTTGAAGCAGGCCAATAACATTGCCGAGACGTTGTTTGTATTGATGACGCTTGGGGATGACCGGACCGTGTTGCAGACGTATGCGGCGGGGAATCAGGTGCATCAGCGTTAAGATCTTTCGGGCATAAAAAATCCCCCGTCGCTTTTCAGCACGGGGGATTTTTATTGCCAGTCACATCGCCTTCGCGAGCAAGCCCGCTCCCACAGTTGAAATGCATTCCCCTGTGGGAGTGGGCTTGCTCGCGAAGGGCGCGCTGCGGTGTCACTTACAACTTGGCTGCAGGCCGCCCTGGCTTCTTGGTCTGCAACAAATGCGAGAACACCGCATGCAAATCATCCGACGCGCTTTCTTCGTCGAGGTTGAGTTTGCTGTCGATGTGATCCATGTGATGCATCATCAGGTCCACTGCCAGCTCAGCGTTGCGCGCTTCGATAGCGTCGATCAGCTGGGTGTGCTCGTCGTAGGAACAGTGGGAGCGATTGCCGCTTTCATACTGGGCAATGATCAACGACGTCTGGGACACCAGGCTGCGCTGAAAGCTGATCAGCGGTGCGTTTTTCGCCGCTTCGGCCAACTTCAAGTGGAACTCGCCCGACAGACGAATACCGGCGCCGCGATCGCCACGGGAGAAGCTGTCGCGCTCGTCGTTGACCATCTGGCGCAAGTCGGCAATCTCCTCGGCAGTGGCATGCTGCACCGCCAATTCAGTGATCGCACGCTCCACCAGACGCCGGGCCATGAACACCTGGCGAGCCTCTTCGACACTCGGGCTGGCGACGACAGCGCCACGATTCGGACGCAGCAGCACGACGCCTTCATGGGCCAGGCGCGACAGCGCGCGGCGAATGATGGTGCGACTGACCCCGAAAATTTCCCCCAGCGCTTCTTCGCTCAACTTGGTGCCGGGCGCCAGACGCTGTTCGAGGATGGCCTCGAAGATATGCGCGTAGACAATATCGTCCTGGGTACCGCTGCGGCCGGCTTTGCCTGCTCGCGGTTGTTTCTTTAGGGGTTGCAACTGTTCGTTCATGGGCACTCGAGTCGGAAGAACTGCGGCGAATTGACCGTGACTGTAATACGGCACAGTGGGTCGCTGGCAAGTATCGCGTAAAAAACACCGCGATTGTACACAATGGCGGGTGGCAACACGACTGTACGGCTGTTTGCGGCCTCGGCTGTATTGCAACGCCCGGTTACTTTTGAGTTTAGGCTTGAACGCATTGGAAGACTTCACTTCGGAACATTTTCATACGTAAAAAGGAACACCGCTGTCATGAACGACATCACGCACACGCAGCTCCGCCCTTTGGCCGATACGTCGCCTTCTGCGATCGTCGCCGGCTTCATTGCGATGATGACCGGTTACACCAGCTCGCTGGTCCTGATGTTCCAGGCCGGGCAAGCGGCGGGCCTGACCAGCGGGCAGATTTCCTCGTGGATCTGGGCGATCTCGATTGGCATGGCGGTGTGTTCGATTGGCCTGTCTTTGCGCTATCGCACCCCAATCACCATTGCCTGGTCGACACCCGGCGCGGCGTTGCTGATCACCAGTCTGGGTGGCGTGACCTACGGCGAAGCCATTGGCGCCTACATTACCTGCGCGGTGCTGGTGACCATTTGCGGCCTCACAGGCAGCTTCGAACGGCTGGTGAAAAAGATTCCAGCATCATTGGCCGCAGCCTTGTTGGCGGGGATTCTGTTCAAGATCGGCAGCGAAATATTCGTCGCCGCGCAGCATCGCACCGCGCTGGTATTGGGCATGTTCTTCACTTATCTGGTGGTCAAACGCCTGTCGCCGCGTTATGCCGTACTGGCCGCGCTGTTGATCGGGACGGCGCTGTCAGGGTTCATGGGCCTGCTGGATTTCAGTGGCTTCCACCTGGAAGTGGCGACACCGGTCTGGACCACACCGCACTTCTCCCTCGCCGCGACCATCAGCATCGGCATTCCGCTGTTCGTGGTGGCGATGACCTCGCAGAACATGCCCGGTATCGCCGTGCTGCGCGCCGACGGTTACACCGTACCGGCCTCGCCGCTGATCACCACCACCGGCATCGCCTCGTTGCTGCTGGCGCCGTTCGGTTCCCACGGGATCAACCTGGCGGCTATCAGCGCGGCGATTTGCACCGGGCCGCATGCCCATGAAGATCGCAACAAGCGCTACACGGCGGCCGTCTGGTGCGGGATTTTCTACGGGATTGCCGGGGTGTTCGGCGCGACGCTGGCAGCGCTGTTTGCCGCGCTGCCGAAAGAGTTGGTGCTGTCGATTGCGGCACTGGCGTTGTTCGGCTCGATCATCAATGGCTTGAGCATTGCGATGAACGAAGTGAAGGAACGGGAAGCGGCGCTGATTACCTTTATGGTGACGGCGTCGGGGCTGACACTGTTTTCCATCGGTTCGGCGTTCTGGGGGATTGTGGCAGGGGTGTTGACGCTGGTGATTCTGAACTGGCGTAAAAGCTAAAAGCTCGCAGCCTCGTTTCACTCGACAGCTGCTACAGGACAATGCAATCCATGTAGCAGCTGTCGAGTGAAACGAGGCTGCGAGCTCTTGATCTTCCGGACATAAAAAAACGGCGACCCTTGGGTCGCCGTTTTTTACAACATCAAGCTACCGGATTGATCGGCTTTTCCGGGTACCAGACGTCGATCAGCGGGCTGACAGTCGCTTCAGTCAGTTCGCTGCGGCCTTTGAGCCAGGCTTCAACAGCGGCACGCTGCTCTTCGGACACCGAGCCACGCTTCTGCAGGCAAACCAGACCGAAGTCGTCGCCGCCAACATAGCCCAGACCGTTGGCTTCCATGGCTTCTTTCAGGAACGCGTCGAGGAAAGCATCAATGGCTTCATCAGCCAAATCTTCTTTGAAATCCAGGTTCAGTTCGAAACCCAGCTCTTGAAATTCATCGACGCACAGTTTTTTGCGCAGACGCTGGGAACGGTTAGTCGCCATTGGAACAATCCTCATAAGTAATAACGGGCGGCACTTTAGCAGTTTAAGGCGCCGATTGCCCGTCTCTCTGGGTTGCAAGCCCTACCGTCGGTAAAAAATAGCGGATTAGAAGGCCAGGGCACGGCACAAGCTGCTACACCTTGGGGCATAATGCCGACACTTTCATGACCACTGAGGGAATTTATCTTCATGCCCTCGTTTTTTTCCCCCCTCGGCTGTAGGGTTTTATTTCACATGATCAAATCTTTGCGTCCATTGTTACTGGCCGGTTTTCTGCTCCCTCTGGCCTTCTCTGTTTCCGCCGCCCCGATCAACACCGCGCTGTCGCCCAACGTTGAAAAAGCCCTCAAGGCCAGCAAGATGCAGGACAACGCCCTGTCGCTGGTGATGATCCCGCTCAACGGCCCCGGCACCCCGACCATTTTCAACGCTGACGTCTCTGTCAATCCGGCCTCGACCATGAAACTGGTCACCACTTACGCGGCGCTGGAAATGCTCGGCCCGAACCACCAGTGGAAAACCGAGTTTTACACCGACGGCACGCTCAGCGGCGGCATCCTCAACGGTAACCTCTACCTCAAGGGTGGCGGCGATCCGAAGCTGAACATGGAAAAACTCTGGCTGCTGATGCGTGACCTGCGCGCCAACGGTGTGACGCAAATCACTGGCGACCTGGTGTTGGATCGCAGCTTCTTCGTACAACCGCAATTGCCACAGTTCAACGACGACGGCAATGACGATAACAAGCCGTTCCTGGTCAAACCCGACTCGCTGATGGTCAACCTCAAGGCCCTGCGCTTTGTGGCACGCAACGACAACGGCCGGGTGCTGGTGTCCGTGGAACCGCCGATTGCCACCATTCGCATCGAAAACCAGGTCAAAGCCGTCAACTCCAAGCAATGCACCGGTGGCGTGCGTTACAACCCGGTGACCCAGGCCGATGGCAGCGTGACCGTGACGGTCGGCGGCCAGTTGGGCGAAGGGTGCAGCTCCCAGACTTACCTGTCGCTGCTCGACCACGCGACCTATACCGCAGGCGCCGTGCGGGCGATCTGGAAGGAACTGGGCGGCAGCATTCAGGGCGTGGACCGTTTGGCGCCAACCCCCAAAGACGCCAAGGTCCTGGCTCGGGCCTTCTCGCCGGACCTGGCGGAAATCATCCGCGACATCAACAAATACAGTAACAACACCATGGCCCAGCAGCTGTTCCTGAGCCTGGGTGCGCAGTTCCGCACCGAGGCCGACGGTGACGATGCCAAGGCTGCACAGCGTGTGGTGCGTCAGTGGCTGGCGAAGAAAGGCATCACCGCGCCGCACCTGGTGATGGAGAACGGTTCCGGCCTGTCCCGTGCCGAACGGGTGAGTGCGCGTGAAATGGCCGGCATGCTGCAAGCGGCCTGGAAAAGCCCGTATTCGGCCGAGTTCATCAGTTCGATGCCGATTGCCGGCACCGACGGCACCATGCGCAAACGCCTCAAGACCACTGCGATGCGCGGTGAAGCTCACATCAAGACCGGCACCTTGAATACGGTTCGGGCGATTGCCGGCTTCAGCCGCGACATCAACGGCAATACCTGGGCGGTAGTGGCGATCCTCAACGACAAGGCACCGTTTGGCGCGTCGTCGGTGCTGGATCAGGTGCTACTGGACCTGTATCGCCAGCCGAAACTGCCGGAAACGGCTTCGGTGCTGTAACCCGCCTCTCCAAACACTGGAGATCAAATGTGGGAGCGGCGGTGCGGCGATCCGACTTGCTCGCGAATGCGGTGTGTCATTCAGCATTAATGTCGACTGATACTCCGCATTCGCGAGCAAGCCCGCTCCCACAGGGTTTTGCGTACAGCCGCACCTAACTCATCTCGCCTTCGACCCGATCCCGCCCGGCCAGTTTCGCCGCATACACCCCCGAATCCGCCCGCAGCAGCAGCGCATCCGCGCCCTCCCCGACTCGCCAACTGGCAATCCCGAAACTGGCGGTCACGGTCCCGACGCCTTCGATCGGCGAACTGCGCAACCCTTGCCATAGTTGCAAGGCCAGGACATGGGCATGCTCGCCGTTGATATCCGGGCAAAGCACCATGAATTCCTCGCCACCCAAGCGACAGAACACGTCGGTGCGCCGCAACCGATGACCGATGCGTTCGCACACAATCTGCAACACCCGATCGCCGACCGCGTGGCCATGCTGGTCATTGATGCGTTTGAAGTGGTCGATATCGAGCATGATCACCGACAGTTCGCCGCCACCGCGTTCGACCCGGACCATTTCGGTGGTCAGGCGTTCCTGGAAATAGCGGCGGTTGTGGATCCCGGTCAGGGAGTCGGTGATCGATAGCGCCCGCAGTTCTTCTTCCACCCGTTTCAAGTCGGAGATGTCCGAGACATAGCCGTGCCAGAGCACGCCGCCACCGGGCAATTCCTCCGGCGTCGCCTCGCCACGAACCCAGCGCAGGCCGCGCAGGGGCAGCTGCACGCGGTATTCCTCGCGCCAAGGGCTGAGGGTGTCCGCCGACGCCCGGATCGAAGCGCGGACCCGGGTGGTGTCCTGCGGATGAATCCGAGTGAAAATCGCTTCGGCGTTGAACAACAGCACATCCGGTTCAAGTTCGTAGATCTCGCGAATACCGTCGCTGGCGTAGATCACGCTGAAGCGCCCATCGAACTCCATCTTGAACTGGTAGATCCCGCCGGGCACATGGGCGCTGAGTTTCTTCAACAACAGGTCCCGTGCCGCCAGGGCCTCGTGGACCCGCTTGCGTTCGGTGATGTCGATACAGATCGCCAGGTGCCCGACCCACAAGCCTTGCTCGTCGAGGACCGGGGTCGCCAGCATGTTCACCGTCAAATGGCTGGCGTCGCCACGCAGCAGCGTCCATTCCCGCGCCTCATGACCACCCTCCTCGCCGCCCTCGACCAACATCGCCTGGCAGGTCGGTATCGGTTTGCCATAGCGCGCGCTCAACTCCGCCGAACGTGCCAGGAGCTCTCGGGGCAGGTGCAGGTTTTCCAGGGTCATGTGGCCCACCACCTCAGCGCTGGTGTAGCCAAGCATTTGCTCGGCACCGGCATTAAAGGTTTGGATAACCCCGCGCAGATCAGTGGCGATGATCGCCACTTGGGTCGCGGCATTCAGCACGCCACGCAACTGGCCATGGGTGCCGCGCAACTCCTGCTCGCGGGCGCGCAGTTCCTGAGTCCGTTGCTCGACCATTTTCAGCGCCCGTCGACGCTGACTGACCAGCACATAAAGCAAGGCACTGAGCAACAGACTGAGCAAACTGCCCAGCACCACCAGGGTGGTCACCGAAGAGTGATTGGCTCGCAGGAAGGCATCGCTGGGCTGAATGTCGACTTGATAGTCATGGTCGGCAAGCCGTAACAGCCGGGACGCAGCCAACTCACTGGGGGCCGAGGTGTTGGGGGACTCATAAAGCACTTCGTGCTGATCGTCTGTGGATAAGTCGAGGATGCGCACCGAAAGGTAGTCACGGCCCGCCTCCGGCAGCCCGTCCGCCAGCAACTGATGCATGCTGATCACAGCCATGACATAACCGTACGATTTCACCCCCGCCGTAGCCGGACTATTGCGCAGCAACACCGGTGCGACCAGCAGCACGCCGCGCGCATAGGCCGGTTCGATACTGACCAGATGCATCGGCTGCGATACCGCCATGCCGCCGTGCTGATCGGCCCGTTCAAGGGTGGAACGGCGCAAGGGTTGAGCCCACAAGTCGTAGCCCAGCGGCGAACCCAGTTTGCTTTGGGTCTGGCTATACAGCACCGCCACGTACTCATCCCGTTCGGCCGCCAGTTGCAGTTGGCCGTCGGCATTGAGTTCGCGCAGGGTGAACTCGGGTAAACCCTCTGCACGCACCTTGCGTTCAAATTCCGTTCGTTCGGCACCGGTTACCCGCTTGGCGAAGGAATAGGCCTGAGTCCGGTGCAGCAGCGGTTGGGTGTAACCGTCGAACTCCGCGCGGGAGACCGAGTCGGAATTGGCAAAGAACCGGCGCAGGCCATCGAGGCGCTGCTCCTGATCTTCGAAGCGTTCTTCGATACGGCTGTAACGTTCACTGGCCAGCAGTTGGAAACGTTGCCGCAATTGATGTTGGAACAGATTCAGCGTCGACCACGCCAGCAATCCCGTGAGAATTCCGCCGACAACCAATACCAGCAGTGCGACCAGCCAGGCCGAGACATCTTCACTGATAAAACCCAGGATCTTCGGGCGCACGGCGTGCAACGACATAGACGCAACTCAAAACGCCAGGTGCGGGAAAGCCCATTGGCCATTTGTTGAGTTATAGCTATTAGCCATCAATTTGACCAGCACAGAAAGAAGCCAAGAGCCTTTAAAAATCAAGGCTCTGTGGATCCAATTCCTTCAAGTGTCAACGTGCCGTGATTTTCCAGGCACGGTGGATTTTGCCATTACGGGCGAAATCCGGATCGATGGTCTGGGCGGTGATTTCCTCGACCGCATAACGCTCGGCAAGGTTTTCCTCGAGCTGGAACTTGCGGAAGTTATTGGAGAAGTACAACACGCCGCCCGGGGCCAGACGCGCCATGGCCAGGTCGATCAATTGCACCTGGTCACGCTGCACGTCGAAGATCCCTTCCATGCGCTTGGAGTTGGAGAACGTCGGCGGATCAATGAAGATCAGGTCATATTCGTCACGGCAGGCGTCGAGCCAAGCCATCACGTCGCCCTGCTCCAGACGGTTCTTCTCGGAGAAACCGTTCAGCGACAGGTTTCGACGCGCCCAGTCCAGATAGGTTTTCGACAGGTCGACGCTGGTGGTGCTGCGCGCGCCGCCCTTGGCTGCGTGAACACTGGCGGTTGCGGTGTAGCTATACAGGTTGAGGAAGCGCTTGCCGGCCGCCTCTTTCTGGATCCGCATGCGCATTGGCCGGTGATCGAGGAACAGCCCGGTGTCGAGGTAGTCGGTGAGGTTGACCAGCAGCTTCACGCCACCTTCGTTGACCTCGACGAACTTGCCCTGTGCCGCTTGGCGTTCGTATTGCTTGGTGCCGCTCTGACGCTCGCGACGTTTGACCACCACGCGGCTCTTGTCGATGTTCAGGGCCTGCGGAATGGCAGCCAGGGCATCGAACATACGTGCCGAGGCTTTTTCCGGATCGATGGATTTCGGCGCGGCGTATTCCTGGACGTGGACCCAATCCTGATACAGGTCGATGGCCATGGAATATTCCGGCATGTCGGCATCGTAGACGCGGTAGCAGTCGATACCTTCACGCTTGACCCACTTGCCGAGGGCCTTGAGGTTCTTTTGCAGACGGTTGGCAAACATCTGCCCGCCTTCGCTCAAGCGCGGCTGCTCGATCACCACCGGTGCCGGTTTGATCGGGTTGCCGTTCTTGTTGTACTTCTCGTACTTGCCGGGTGCTACGTCGTTGTCTGCGACTTCGACTTCGGCTTGTTCACGCTCGACCTGACGCTGTTCCGGGGTGCGACGTTCGCCAGTGACAAACTGGTCTGGAGTGACCTTGATCAGCAGCAACTTGCACGGCAACGCGCCGTTCCAGAACGAATACTGTTTGTGGCTGCGGATGCCCATGCGCTTGCCCAGGTCCGGGGCGCCGGTGAATACCGCGGCTTCCCAGTTCAAGCAAGCCTGACGCAGACGTTCGCCGAGGTTCTGGTAGAGATAGAGCAAGCTCGCCTCGTCACCCAGACGTTCGCCGTACGGTGGGTTGCAGATCACCAGGCCTTTCTGGTTCTGGTCCGGACGTGGCTCGAACGTCCCGACTTCGCCCTGGTAAATCTTGATCCACTCGCTCAGGCCGGCACGCTCAACGTTGTTGCGGCCCGGTTGAATCAGGCGTGGATCGGCTTCATAACCGCGAATCCACAGCGGTGGCTTGGCCAAACCGGCCGCGCAACGCTCAGTGGCTTCTTCGTGAAGCTTTTTCCACAGCGCCGGGACGTGACCGAGCCAGGCTGTGAAACCCCACTGCTCGCGACGCAGGTTCGGCGCCATGTCGGCGGCGATCATCGCGGCTTCGACGAGGAACGTACCGACACCGCACATCGGGTCAGCCAGCGCGCCGCCATCAGCCGCAATGCGTGGCCAGCCGGAACGGATCAGGATTGCGGCCGCGAGGTTTTCCTTCAGCGGTGCCGCGCCCTGCTGCAAGCGATAGCCACGCTGGTGCAGGCTGTGGCCCGAGAGGTCGAGGGACAGGATCGCTTCGCCACGGTCCAGGCGCAGGTGAATGCGCAGGTCCGGGTTGAGCTTGTCGATGGACGGACGGTCACCCTGCGGTGTGCGCAGTTTGTCGACGATGGCGTCCTTGACCTTCAAGGCGCCGAAGTGGGTGTTGTCGATGCCCGAGCCGTGACCGCTGAACTCAACGGCCAGGGTGCCGTCGTTGAGCATGTGGTCTTGCCACTCGATATCCAGCACGCCGTGATAAAGGTCTTCGGCATCCTTCATCGGGAAACGCTTGAGCACCAACAGCACCCGGTTCGCCAGGCGCGACCACAGGCACAGGCGATAAGCGGTTTCCATGGTGGCCATGCCGCGCACGGCAGAGGTGTGCTCACGCGCTTCCTCAAGGCCAAGCCCGATGGCTTCCTCGATGAGCAGGCCTTCAAGGCCTTTGGGGCAAGTGAGGAAGAGTTCGAAACGATCGGACATGGTAATTCCAGAGCCTTTAGCTAAGTGAACCGGCAACGCATTGCCGGCCCGGTTTTCAATCAGGCGCTTTTCTAAAAGAGCGCCCGCGTGGCACGAAGGTGTGCCGTCCCACCCCTGCAAGCTCGGGTTAAAAGAGCTTAGATGCAAAGACAGATAAAAAAGTTGATGCAACAAAATGTCATAAGTCGACCCTTCGTCGAATAGTCCCCCTATTCAACAGGAGGCATTCTCATTAAAGGATTAACCCCATCATGCAGCGCGGGGCTGATCATACCGGGGTTTTGCCAATAAACACGGGACAACATCGTGTTACTTATCGCCATACCATCTTTATCGTTACGTCCTTATGACAAAACGATCATTCCCTCGATGTGACGCATTGGTTAGAACTCAACACAGGTTGACGCCGCAATGACGTCAACACCTTGGCTCGCGACGCCGGCAGCGAGCCCCAACGGCAGGAGTTTTTCTGCCAGACCTCAATTGAGGTCGACGCGATAAATACAGTCAACAAGTGAGGGCAACACCCTATGAGAAGACTTAAGCGTGATCCGTTGGAAAGAGCATTTTTGCGCGGATATCAATATGGCGTTGGTGGCAAATCCCGTGAGCTTTGCCCATTTACTCTACCGTCGGTACGCCAAGCCTGGATTAACGGCTGGCGAGAAGGACGCGGCGACAACTGGGACGGTATGACCGGCACTGCGGGAATCCATAGACTCAACGAACTTCACGCCGTCGGCTAACACAGGGCACACACTCCGACACGACAATCTGATTACGTAACGACTTACCACGCACGCCCCATCCGGGCGGCGGGCTTCGGCCCAGGGGCTCCTTCGAGGAGCCCTTTTTTATGCCTGCTTTTCGCCGAAATTCAATTCCCTTGTAGCAGCTGCCGAGCACCGCGAGGCTGCGTTCGGCGGCGGAGCAGTCGTAGAATCAGACACTGCGGTCTTACAGGTACACCGTGCTTTCAGGTTTCACGACGGCTCTGCCGCCGAACGCAGCCTCGCGGTGCTCGGCAGCTGCTACACGGTCAGCGTAAGGCTGCTATTGCGTCTACGGATTCACGAATCAGCGCCGGACCTTTATAGATGAAGCCGGAATAGAGCTGCACCAGGCTTGCACCTGCAGCGATTTTCTCAGCTGCGTGCTTGCCTTCGGTGATGCCGCCCACGGCGATGATCGGCAAGCGACCGGCCAACTCGTCCGCCAGCACCTTCACGGTGTGGGTGCTCTTGTCGCGAACCGGTGCGCCGGACAAACCGCCCGCCTCGTCACCATGCTCCATGCCTTCAACACCGATGCGGCTCAGGGTGGTGTTAGTGGCGATCACCGCGTCCATCCCGGTTTCGATCAGCGCTTGCGCGACCTGAGCGGTTTCTTCGTCGGTCATGTCCGGCGCAATCTTGATCGCCAGTGGTACATGTTTGCCATGGCGCAGCGCCAGTTCTGCGCGGCGCGTCGCCAGGTCGGCCAACAATTGCTTCAGCGAATCGCCGAATTGCAGGCTGCGCAGGCCCGGGGTGTTCGGCGAGCTGACGTTGACCGTCACGTAGCTGGCGTGGGCGTAGACCTTGTCCAGGCAGATCAGGTAGTCGTCGACCGCCCGCTCAACCGGGGTATCGAAGTTTTTGCCGATATTGATGCCCAGCACGCCCTTGAACTTGGCCGCCGCCACTCGGGCCAGCAGGTGATCGACGCCAAGGTTGTTGAACCCCATGCGGTTAATGATCGCCTCGGCTTCCGGCAGACGGAAAATGCGTGGCTTCGGGTTGCCCGGCTGCGGACGTGGGGTGATGGTGCCGATTTCGACAAAACCAAAACCCAGTTGCGCAAAACCGTCGATGGCCGCGCCGTTCTTGTCCAGACCGGCCGCCAGACCCACCGGGTTCGGGAAGTCGAGGCCCATGACAGTCACCGGCATTTTCGCCGGTGCCTTGCACAGCAAGCCGTTGAGGCCCAAACGCCCGCCCGCGCCGATCAGGTCCAGGGACAGATCGTGGGAGGTTTCCGGGGAAAGTTTGAACAACAGCTGACGGGCCAGGGTGTACATGGGCGGGTTTGACTCTGGGCTACGAAAAGTGGCGGCGATTATAGCCGGGCATCGGGGTTGCAGGCGAGGCGCGCGACAAAATCAGCGAGCGATGGCATATGCCTTGCACCGTCACTGACATCAGCACTCATGCCAACGGCGGGATGAGTCGAAAGACAAAGGCGTCGTCACTTGGCCTTGCCCTGGCAAGCAGCCCGGTCCGGCGCTTTTTTATGGAAGGTGTTTACTGATGATTGAAGTTCCAGCCAACCCTCTGGCCTGGGTCAACGGCAGCGATGCCCCGGAAAAGACCGAAATCAACCTTGGCTTCATGGCCCTGAGTGACTGCGCCTCGGTAGTGGTCGCGGCCACGCAGGGCTTTGCCCAACCTTATGGCCTGACCCTGAATCTCAAGCGCCAGTCGTCCTGGGCCAACCTGCGGGACAAACTGGTCAGTGGCGAACTCGACGCCGCGCACAGTCTGTACGGTTTGATCTACGCCGTGCATTTGGGCATCGGCGGTGTCGCATCGACCGACATGGCGGTGCTCATGGGCCTGAATCAGAATGGCCAGAGCATCAACCTCTCCCATGGCTTACAGGCGCTGGACGTGACCAGTCCTGAAGCACTGGAACGGCACGTGCACCAAAGTCGCCCAAAACTCACCTTCGCCCAGACATTTCCTACGGGCACCCACGCCATGTGGCTGTATTACTGGCTTGCGAGTCAGGGCATCCATCCGTTGCAGGACGTTGACAGCGTGGTCGTGCCGCCGCCGCAAATGGTCGCGCACCTGCAAGCCGGACGCATCGATGGCTTCTGCGTCGGCGAGCCGTGGTCCGCCAGCGCGGTGCAGCAGAACCTGGGGTTCACGATGGCAACCTCCCAAACCATCTGGCCCGATCATCCGGAAAAAGTCCTCGGTTGCACCCGCGCCTTTGTCGAGCAATACCCCAACACCGCAAGGGCGCTAGTGATGGCGATTCTGGAGGCCAGCCGCTTCATCGAAGAAAGTACCGAGAATCGCCGCAGCACCGCGAAGCTGTTGAGCGCACCCGAATACCTCGACGCGCCACTCGACTGCATCGAACCGCGATTGCTCGGTGACTACGCCGATGGCCTGGGTAATCGCTGGCAGGACCCGCACGCACTGCGCTTCCATGGTGATGGCGAGGTCAATCTGCCGTATCTGTCCGATGGCATGTGGTTCATGACTCAATTCCGTCGTTGGGGTTTGTTGCGCGACGACCCGGACTACCTGGGCGTGGCCCGTCAGGTCCAGCAACTAGACTTGTATCGAGAGGCCGCCACCGCTGTAGGTGTGGCCGCGAGTGATCAGCCAATGCGCAGCAGCCAGTTGATCGACGGCAAGGTCTGGGATGGCCTGGACCCCGCCGGCTATGCCCGCAGTTTCAAGCTGCACGCCATGAGCGACAGCTCGCCCCTTCTCGCCAGCCGCTGACAGGAGACTGCGAATATGTTGCGTATCCTGCTGATCAACGACACCGCGAAGAAAGTCGGTCGCCTGAAAGCGGCCCTGACCGAAGCCGGATTCGAGGTGATCGACGAGTCGGGTCTGACCATCGACCTGCCCGCGCGCGTCGAAACGGTGCGTCCGGACGTGATTTTGATCGATACCGAGTCACCGAGCCGCGATGTGATGGAACAAGTGGTGCTGGTGAGCCGCGACCAACCGCGGCCGATCGTGATGTTTACCGATGAACATGACCCCGACGTGATGCGTCAGGCGATCAAGTCCGGGGTCAGTGCCTACATCGTCGAAGGCATCCACGCACAGCGCTTGCAGCCGATTCTCGATGTGGCCATGGCGCGCTTTGAAAGCGACCAGGCCCTGCGCGCCCAACTCAACGCCCGCGACCAGCAACTGGCCGAGCGCAAGCGCATCGAGCTGGCCAAAGGGCTGCTGATGAAAATGAAGGACTGCAACGAGGAAGAGGCCTACACCCTGATGCGCCGCCAGGCCATGAGCCGGCAGCAGAAGCTGATTCAGGTGGCGGAGCAGATCATTGCCATGAGCGAGCTGCTCGGCTGAAGCCCTGCGGTGAATGCCCTATCGCCTTCGCGAGCAAGTCGGATCGCCGCACCGCCGCTCCCACATTTGATCGCGGTCTAATGTGGGAGCGGGCTTGCTCGCGAATGGCCGCGACTCGGTTTCGACTGTTGGCACAGATCTCGCTAGGTAATCGCTACAGGTAACCAACGGCGGTTGCCCCACCTACGACAAAGACGTCGCTCACCTCATTTGCCCTTTGGCGAATCCGGTGGCGGCGTTTTTTTGTTTTGGCCCCACAGACCGGGGCCGGTGGTGCGGCCGATGCGGCGCCCCACCTGCAAGCTCATGACTCCTTCTCGAGACTCCTAACAGCTGAGGTGCGCGATGAATTCAAGCTTCTGGAAATCTGGCCATACCCCGACATTGTTCGCGGCCTTCCTCTATTTCGACCTGAGTTTCATGGTCTGGTACCTGCTCGGCCCACTGGCAGTGCAAATCGCCGCCGATCTGCACCTGACCACCCAGCAGCGCGGGCTGGTGGTGGCCACGCCGATTCTGGCCGGGGCGGTGTTGCGCTTTGTAATGGGCTTGCTGGCTGATCGCCTGTCACCGAAAACCGCCGGGCTGATTGGCCAGGTGATCGTCATCTGCGCCCTGTTCGGCGCCTGGAAACTCGGCATTCACAGTTACGAACAAGCGCTGGTGCTGGGCCTGTTCCTCGGCATGGCCGGCGCGTCCTTCGCCGTCGCCCTGCCGCTGGCCTCGCAATGGTACCCACCACAACACCAAGGCAAAGCCATGGGTATCGCCGGTGCCGGTAACTCGGGCACCGTGCTCGCCGCACTGATCGCCCCGGTGCTGGCGGCTGCGTTTGGCTGGAGCAACGTGTTCGGCTTCGCGCTGATCCCGCTGATCCTGACCATCATCGTCTTCGCCTGGCTGGCCAAAAACGCGCCTGAGCGGCCAAAAGCCAAGTCCGTGTCCGACTACTTCAAGGCCTTGGGCGACCGCGACAGCTGGTGGTTCATGTTTTTCTACAGCGTGACCTTCGGCGGCTTCATCGGCCTGGCCAGTGCCCTGCCCGGCTATTTCAACGACCAATATGGCCTCAGCCCGGTAACTGCCGGTTACTACACCGCAGCCTGCGTGTTCGGTGGCAGCTTGATGCGTCCGTTGGGCGGCGCGCTGGCCGACCGCTTCGGTGGCATTCGCACCCTTTTGGGGATGTACACGGTGGCGGCGGTCTGCATCACTGCGGTGGGTTTCAATCTGCCGAGTTCCTACGCCGCGCTGGCACTTTTCGTCTGCACCATGCTCGGTTTGGGTGCCGGTAACGGCGCCGTTTTCCAATTGGTGCCGCAGCGCTTTCGTCGGGAGATCGGCGTGATGACCGGTTTGATCGGCATGGCCGGCGGTATTGGTGGATTTGCACTGGCAGCGGGCATGGGCGCGATCAAGCAAAGCACCGGCAGCTATCAACTGGCGTTGTGGTTGTTCGCCAGCCTTGGCGTTCTGGCGTGGTTCGGTCTGCACGGCGTGAAACGTCGCTGGAGAACCACTTGGGGTTCGGCAGCCGTGACCGCTGCTCGGGTCTGAGGCCTCAATGAGCCTGCAACTGAGTTTTGCCGAAGCGAGCGCCATCGGCCCTCGCGAGGAGAATCAGGACGCCCTGCGCTTGGTGACTCCAGCCCCGGCGCTGGCGGCGAGCAAGGGTTACCTGTTCGCCATCGCCGATGGCGTCAGCCAGTGCGCCGATGGCGGTCTCGCCGCCCGCTCGACGCTGCAGGCACTGGCGCTGGATTACTACGCAACGCCGGAAACCTGGGGCGTCGCGCAGGCACTGGATCGCCTGCTGCTGGCACAAAACCGCTGGTTGCAGGCCAATGGTGGCGGGCAACCGTTGCTCACCACTGTCAGTGCTTTAGTCATGCGCGGTAGGCGGTTTACCTTGGCTCATGTCGGCGATTGCCGGGTTTATCGCTGGCACGCCGACACTTTGCAGCGGGTCAGTGAGGATCACGTCTGGGACCAACCAGGCATGCAGCATGTGCTCAAGCGAGCATTGGGGCTCGATCAGCATTTGGTGCTGGATTTTCTCGATGGCGAACTGCGGCTGAACGAAAGTTTCGTATTGCTCAGCGACGGTATTTGGGCCGTGCTGGGCGACACCGCGATTGCGGCAATTCTGCGCGATCAACCGGATCTGAACACCGCGGCGCAGACCTTGGTCAACGCGGCACATCTGGCCGGCAGCCAGGACAACGCCAGCGCCTTGCTGGTGCGAGTCGATGCCCTGGGTGAAACGAGCATCGGCGATGCGTTGATTCATTTGCAGCAATGGCCACTGCCGCCAGCCTTGAAACCAGGCCAGACTTTCGAGGGTTGGCAGGTCGAAGGGATACTCGGTCAGAGCCAGCAGTCATTGCTCTATCGGGTACGCGATGGGCAACAACAACCCTGGCTGCTGAAAACCTTGCCGGGCGCGCTGCGTGACGATCACTTGGCCGGGCAGGCGTTGCTGTCGGAAGAATGGTTTCTCAAGCGCGTGGCCGGGCGGCATTTCCCTGAAGTCCATGCCGCCAGTCAGCGTCAGCATTTGTACTACGTGATGCGGGAATATTCCGGATTTACCTTGGCGGAACTGCAAGCAGATGTCGGACCACTGCCTCTGCCCCAATGGCTGGATCTGGCCGAACGCCTGCTGCGCGCCGTTGGCATACTGCATCGACGGCAGATTCTCCATCGCGACATCAAACCGGAGAACCTGCTGCTGGGGGACGACGGCGAATTACGCCTGCTGGACTTCGGTCTCGCCTACTGCCCCGGCCTGTCTGAAGATCAGCCTTCTGCCCTGCCTGGAACGCCCAGCTATATCGCGCCGGAAGCCTTTCGTGGGGAAGCACCGACACCGCAACAGGATTTGTATGCCGTCGGCGTGACCTTGTATTTCCTGCTCACCGGGCATTATCCCTACGGCGAAATCGAAGCCTTCCAGCGCCCACGGTTCGGGGTTTCTGTCAGCGCCAGTCGCTATCGACCCGACCTGCCGGAATGGATTGCGCAAAGTCTGGAGCGCGCTGTGGCGGCGGATCCGGGTCAGCGCTTTGAAACGGCGGAAGAATGGTTGCTGCTGTTGGAACAGGGCGAGCGGCGCAGTTTGAGCGTGCGACCCAGACCGCTGCTGGAGCGCGAACCGTTGAAGGTCTGGCGGACCTTGGCGCTGGTGTCGTTGCTGGTGAACCTGGTGCTGCTGTTTTTACTGTTTCATGGCTGAGTTTTTCACTGCCCCCAAAAGATCAAAAGATCGCAGCCTGCGCCAGCTCCTACGGGTGGCCCACGATCCCCTGTAGGAGCTGGCGCAGCCTGCGATCTTTTGATCTTTCTGCTTCAAAACCGGGCATCGCGCATTGAACCGGTGCACGCAAACACCCTTCTCCCATGCTGAGAGCCCATAAATTCGGCATTTGTCCGACTTGGCACAACCACTGCATTACCTTTCTCAACAGACATAAAGCCCAGCCTTCAACGACGAAGGATGCGCTTCCCGAGAGAACGGGACCAGGACAAAGGCGTCCTCGCTAGGCAACTAGCGGGACGCCTTTTTTTGTTTGCGCAAATTTTGTCGAGCAAGACCTGTAAGCCCTGATGAGGCGGGTCCGAGCTCCCCGGAGAACCTGATGAAAAAACTAAAACTGGTGATGATCGGCAACGGCATGGCCGGGGTTCGTACCCTGGAAGAACTGCTCAAGCTGAGCAATGAGCTGTACGACATCACGGTCTTCGGCGCCGAACCTCATACCAACTACAACCGCATCCTGCTGTCGCCCGTGCTGGCCGGCGAACAAACCTTCGAAGAGATCGTGCTGAACGATCTGGACTGGTACCTGGACAACAACATCAAACTGCTGCTCAACCGCAAAGTGGTGGAGATCGACCGGGTCAAACGCCGGGTGATCGCCGAAGACGGCAGCGAGGCCGAATACGATCGTCTGCTGATCGCCACCGGCTCGACTCCGTTCATCCTGCCGATCCCCGGCAACACCTTGCACGGCGTGATCGGCTACCGCGACATCGCCGACACCCAGGCAATGATCAACACCGCGAAAACCCACAAGCACGCCGTTGTGATCGGTGGCGGCCTGCTCGGCCTGGAAGCCGCCAACGGCCTGATGCTGCGCGGCATGCACGTCACCGTGGTGCACATCGGTGAATGGTTGCTGGAGCGGCAACTGGATAAAACCAGCGGCCAGTTGCTGCAAACCGCCCTGGAGGCCCGCGGCCTGCACTTTCGTCTTTGCGAGCAAACCCAGGCCCTGCACGATGCCGGCAATGGCCGGGTCGGCTCGGTTGAGTTCAAGAATGGCGACATCATCCCCGCCGACCTGGTGGTGATGGCCGCCGGTATTCGCCCCAACACCGAACTCGCGGAAAAATCCGGCATCCCCTGCAACCGCGGGATTCTGGTCAACGACACCCTGCAAACCTACGACCCGCGCATCTACGCCATCGGCGAATGCGCCAGCCACCGCGGCATCGCTTACGGCCTGGTGGCGCCGCTGTTTGAACAGGCCAAGGTCTGCGCCAACCACCTCGCCCAACTGGGCTTCGCCACCTACAAGGGTTCGGTGACGTCGACCAAATTGAAAGTGACCGGCATCGACCTGTTCTCCGCCGGCGACTTCATGGGCGGCGAAGGCACCGAAACCATCACCCTCTCCGACCCTATCGGCGGGGTCTACAAAAAACTGGTGATCAAGGATGACGTGCTGGTCGGGGCCTGTCTGTACGGCGATACGGCAGACGGTGGCTGGTATTTCCGGCAGATCCGTGAGAATCACGCCATCGACGAGATCCGCGATCACCTGATGTTCGGCGAAAACGCTTTAGGCGACGTAGGACATCAAGGCCAGGACAAAGCCATGAGCATGGCCGACACCGCCGAAGTCTGCGGCTGCAACGGCGTGTGCAAAGGCACCATCGTCAAGGCGATTCAGGAGCACGGGTTGTTCAGCGTCGACGACGTCAAGAAGCACACCAAGGCTGCCAGCTCCTGCGGCTCTTGCGCTGGCCTGGTGGAACAGATCCTGATCAACACCGTGGGCGGCGCCGCAGACGTCAAACCGAAAAGCGAAAAAGCCATTTGCGGTTGCAGCGACCTGAACCACGGGCAAATTCGTCAGGCCATCCGCGAGCAGCATCTGCTGACCATCGCCGGCACCCTGAGCTATTTGAACTGGCGCACGCCGAACGGCTGCGCCACGTGCCGCCCGGCGCTCAACTACTACCTGATTTCCACCTGGCCTGGCGAAGCCAAGGACGATCCGCAATCGCGCCTGATCAATGAACGCGCCCACGCCAACATTCAGAAGGACGGCACTTACTCTGTAGTCCCTCGGATGTGGGGCGGTGTGACCAATCCTTCGGAACTGCGGCGCATTGCCGACGTGGCCGACAAATACAACGTGCCAATGGTCAAGGTGACCGGAGGCCAGCGTATCGATTTGCTGGGGATCAAGAAGCAGGACTTGCCAGGCGTCTGGAAGGATCTCGACATGCCGTCCGGCCACGCCTACGGCAAATCCATCCGCACCGTGAAGACTTGCGTCGGCAGCGAGTTCTGCCGCTTCGGCACCCAGAACTCCACGCAACTGGGCATCGAGCTTGAGCACGACCTGTTCAACATGTGGTCGCCGCACAAAGTGAAACTGGCCGTCTCCGGTTGCCCACGCAACTGTTCGGAAGCGGGCATCAAGGACGTCGGAATTATCGGCGTGGATTCGGGCTGGGAGATGTACATCGGCGGCAACGGCGGGATCAAGACCGAAGTCGCGGAATTCTTCGTCAAGCTGAAAACCGCCGAGGAAGTGCGCGAATACAACGGCGCGTTCCTGCAGCTCTATCGCGAAGAAGCTTTCTACCTCGAACGCACCGTGCATTACCTGCAACGGGTCGGCATGGAACACATCAAGAAAGCCGTGCTGGAAGACCCGGAGCGGCGCAAGGCGCTCAACGATCGCTTGCAGTTTTCCTTGTCGTTCGAACAGGACCCGTGGAAGGAACGCCTGGAACAACCGCTGCTGAAGAAAGAATTCGAAGTCATCGCAGTGAAGAACCTGGAGGTGTCGGCATGAACTGGCTGGATATCTGCGCACTGGAAGAAATCAATGCCCTGGGCTCGCGGATCATCGCGGGCCCGAAAGGCGACATCGCGATTTTTCGTACCAGCGATGATGAGGTTTTCGCACTCGACGACCGTTGCCCGCACAAGGGCGGGCCACTGTCCCAAGGTTTGATCTACGGCAAACGGGTCGCCTGCCCGCTGCATAACTGGCAGATCGACCTGGAAACCGGCGAAGCCCAGGCCCCGGACATCGGTTGCGCTCACCACCATTCAGCACGGGTCGAGAATGGCCGGGTGTTGCTGGCCCTGCGGGAAGCAAGCTGATGAACCAGATCACCGCTTCCACCTGCTGCTATTGCGGGGTCGGCTGCGGCGTGCTGATCGAGCATGACGGCGAGCGCATTCTCGGCGTCAGCGGCGATCCGGCCCACCCGGCCAACTTCGGCAAACTGTGCAGTAAAGGCTCTACCTTGCACCTGACCGGCGACCTCGCGGCCCGGGCGTTGTATCCCGAACTGCGCCTGGGCAAAGGCCTGGCCCGTAGCCGCACTGACTGGGACACCGCCCTCGATCACGCCGCCAGCGTTTTTGCCGAGACTATCGCCGAACACGGCCCGGACAGCGTGGCGTTCTACATTTCCGGGCAATTACTGACCGAGGATTACTACGCCTTCAACAAACTGGCGCGAGCGCTAGTGGGCACCAACAACATCGACAGCAATTCACGCCTGTGCATGTCTTCGGCAGTGGTCGGCTACAAGCGCAGCCTGGGCGCCGACGCACCGCCGTGCAGCTACGAAGACCTGGAATTGAGCGACTGCGTGATGATCGTCGGCAGCAACATGGCCTACGCCCACCCGATACTTTTCCGTCGACTGGAGGAAGCGAAATCCCGCCGGCCGCAGATGAAAGTCATCGTCATCGACCCGCGTCGTACCGACACCTGCGATCTGGCTGACCTGCATTTGGCCATTCTGCCGGGCACCGATGTCGCCTTGTTCCATGGGATTTTGCACCTGCTGCTGTGGGAAGACTGGGTCGACCGCGACTTCATCAAGGCCCACACCGAAGGCTTGGCCGAACTGAAGAACCTGGTGCGCGATTACACGCCGCAGATGGTTTCGCAGCTCTGCGGGATCAGCGTCGAGCAACTGCAGCAATGCGCCGAATGGGTTGGCACTTCACCGAGCTTCCTGTCGCTGTGGTGCATGGGCTTGAACCAGTCCACCGCCGGCAGCGCGAAAAACAGCGCACTGATCAACCTGCACCTGGCCACCGGGCAAATCGGCCGCCCCGGCGCAGGACCTTTCTCGCTGACCGGTCAGCCAAATGCCATGGGCGGCCGCGAAACCGGCAGCTTGTCGAACCTGCTGCCAGGCCATCGCGAGGCCGCCAATGCCGAACATCGCGCGGAAGTGGCGGCGTATTGGGGCGTGGATCAACTGCCTGCAAACACCGGGCTCACCGCTATCGAGTTGTTTGAGCAGGTGCGCAGCGGAAAAATCAAGGCGCTGTGGATCGCTTGCACCAACCCTGCGCAATCAATGCCGGATCAAACCGCCGTACGCGCGGCACTGCAAGCCTGCCCGTTCGTGGTGTTGCAGGAGGCCTTTCGTACCACCGAAACCGCAGCCTTCGCAGACCTGTTGCTGCCCGCCGCCAGTTGGGGCGAAAAGGACGGTACGGTGACCAACTCCGAACGGCGCATTTCCCACGTTCGCCGAGCGATCGTCGCACCCGGTGAAACCCGCTCGGACTGGGCGATCACGGTGGATTTCGCACAGCGCCTGGAAAAATATCTGCGTCCCGGGCAAACCAGCCTGTTTGCCTTTGAAAACCCGGCGCAGGTCTTCGACGAATACAAGCAATTGACCCGCGGACGTGATCTGGACTTGTCCGGCATCAGTCATGCACTGATCGACCGCCTCGGCCCGCAGCAATGGCCCTTCCCCACTGGCGCCGGCGAAGGCACGGCCCGGCTGTACCTGGACGGAATTTTCCCGACGGCCAGCGGACGTGCGCAATTCGTGGCCGACCCGTACCGCGCCGCCAAGGAACAACGCGACGCGCGCTTCCCGCTGACCCTGATCACCGGCCGCCTGCGGGACCAATGGCACGGCATGAGCCGCACCGGCACCGCCGCACAGCTATTCGGCCACGTCAGCGAAGCGGTGTTGAGTTTGCACCCGGATGAACTGCGCCGGCATCGGCTGCAATCGGGCGACCTGGTCAGTCTGAAAAGTCGCCGTGGCGCGGTGATTGTCGCCGTCGGCGGTGACGACAGCGTGCGACCCGGTCAGGCCTTTCTGCCGATGCATTGGGGTGACCGCTTCCTCAAGGGTGGCGTAAATACCCTCACTCTTCCCGCCTTCGACCCGCTATCGAAACAGCCCGAACTCAAACACAGCGGCGTGCGCCTGGAACCGGTGCAACTGCCATGGAACCTGTTCGCCCTGATCGAGGGCGATGTTCAACAGCATTTTGAGACGCTACGGCCACTCTGTGAGGCGTTTTCCTACGTCAGCCTCAGCTTGGCCGGTCGCGAACGTCCCGCGTTGCTGATACGCGCTGCCAGCGCCGCTGCGCCCGACCCGCAATTGCTGCGTGATATCGATCAATGCCTGGGACTCAACGATGGCCCGGTTTTGGCCTACGACGACCCACGGCGCTCCATCGGTAAACGCGTGCGGATCGAGAACGGCCGGATCACTGCCATTCGCCTGGCCGGTGAAACCCTTGCCCAACACTGGCTGCAAAGCCTGTGGCTGGAAGGTCGCGCCGACGAACAACTGCGGCGCTGGCTGCTGGCACCGCTGAGCGCCCCACCGGGCAACGCCAATACGCCGACCGCCGGTAACAAAACCCTGTGCAACTGCAAAAACGTCAGCCAAAGCGCGGTCTGCGCCGGCATTAGCCGCGGCCTGGACCTGCAGGGTTTGAAACAAGAATTGGGCTGCGGCACGCAATGCGGCTCCTGCGTCCCGGAAATCAAGCGTTTGCTGGCCGCCACTGCGCAGCCGGTCGCCGTCACCTCGTGAGGAAAAACACTATGAGCGCAAAAGTCTGGCTGGTGGGTGCGGGTCCTGGCGATCCGGAATTGTTGACCCTCAAGGCCGTGCGGGCGTTGAGCGAAGCGGATGTGGTGCTGATCGATGACCTGGTCAACGATGCAGTGCTGGAGCATTGCCCGCAGGCGCGGATCATTCCCGTGGGCAAGCGCGGCGGGTGTCGCTCCACACCTCAGGCGTTCATTCATCGCCTGATGCTGCGTTACGCCCGCCAGGGTAAATGCGTGGTGCGGCTCAAGGGCGGCGACCCGTGCATTTTTGGCCGAGGCGGTGAAGAGGCGCAGTGGCTGCGTGAACATGGGGTCGAAGTGGAACTGGCCAACGGCATCACTGCCGGGCTTGCCGGAGCAACACAATGCGACATTCCGTTGACCCTGCGGGGCGTTGCTCGTGGCGTGACGCTGGTCACCGCCCACACTCAGGATGGCAGTAGCCTGAACTGGCAAGCCCTGGCCCAAGGTGGCACGACGCTGGTGGTGTATATGGGTGTCGCAAAACTGAGCGAGATTCGTGAGCAGTTGCTCGCCGGAGGAATGTCGGCGGATACACCGGTGGCAATGATTGAAAACGCTTCCCTGCCACACCAACGGGAATGTCGGAGCGATCTGACAGCGATGGAAGAAGATGCCAGCAGCTTCGAGCTCAAAAGCCCGGCGATCCTGGTGATCGGTGCTGTCGCGGGGAGTGATGAGATCAAAAGATCGTCCGAACGCGGCCCGAGCCTTCGGCAGCTCCTACATTGACCGTGTGCAAATCCAATCCCGTAGGAGCTGCCGAAGGCTCGGGCCGCGTTTCGGACGATCTTTTCGCCGCAACGCAAATCTCCCGCTAAAACCCAAATCGCAGACAAAGAAAAGCCCGGCCTAAGCCGGGCTTTTCAGAGCTGCGAGCTAATTACTTAGCTTGAGCTTCAACCTGCGCTTCTACGCGACGGTTTACAGCGCGACCAGCTTCAGTTTTGTTGTCAGCAACAGGGCGGGATTCGCCGTAGCCAACAGACTGAACGCGGGACGATTCAACACCGTACTGGTTGGTCAGAACTTGCTTAACGGCGTTTGCACGACGCTCGGACAGTTTCTGGTTGTAAGCGTCAGGACCGACGGAGTCAGTGTGACCTTCAACAGTAGTGCTGGTGGATGGGTACTGCTTCATGAAGTCAGCGAGGTTTTTGATGTCGCCGTAGCTGTTTGGCTTGACTACCGACTTGTCGAAGTCGAATTTCACGTCCAGCTCAACACGAACAACTTCAGCAACTGCTGGGCAGCCATCAGCGTCAACAGTTACGTTGGCTGGGGTGTCCGGGCACTTGTCAACGTTGTCGCACACGCCATCGTTGTCGCTGTCGGAGCAGACTTCAGCGGGTGCTGGAACTGGAGCAGCAGCAGGCTTGGAGCCGCCACCGAAGTTCACACCGATACCGACGCTTGGAGCCCACTCGGTGTCGCCCTGGTCGATGTTGTATTGAGCTTCAACGCCAGCACGGGCGTAGAAGTTCTCGGTGAAGTACAGCTTGGCACCGCCGCCAACGTTGGCGAAAGTGGAACGGTTACGACCGCCACCGCCGTTCTGGCCAATGCTCTGGTCCGAGAAACCGGCAGAAACGTATGGACGGACCATGTCGCCTGGGTTGTTGAAGTGGTACAGAGCGTCCAGAGCGGTATCAGCGCCCTTGATGTTACGACCGTCGTCGGAACGCACGTTGTGCACTTCGTCGTAGCCCAGACGCAGTTCAACGTCGTCGGTCAGGAAGTAACCAACCGAACCACCGAAGAGGTTGCCGTTGTTCTTGAAGTTACGAGCGCTGTCGAATTGTTCTTTCTTGGCGAAGCCTTCGATTTCAACTGCGCCTTGGCCTTGTGCCAGAGCGCCGAACGAAGTGGCGGCAATCAAAGAACCAATGGCCAAGCCCAAGGTGTTTTTCAGTTTCATCCGTTAAATCCCCATCTGGTGATTGTGAAGCAGTCCCGCAAACCGGGGGACAACTCGGCGGCAAGTCTATCAGAACTTGCCTACACGTAAGAGATATTTGCGCCGAACTAAGTTTCAGCAATGCCTGCAAATTTCTCACGCAATTTATCTAGAGCACGTTTGTAACGCATTTTTGTCGCACTCAAACCCATGTGCATGATATCCGCGATCTCTTGAAATTCCAGCTCTGCGACAAATCGTAGCACCAGAATTTCACGGTCAATCGGGTTCACATACACTAACCAGCGATCGAGTCCACCCTTGTCCTCAGGTTTCGGCGTCTTTTCTTCAGACGCTTCCTCGAGGGGGTCCAGACTCAAAGCATCCATCAAGCGACGCTTTCGCCGTTCTTTCCGATACTGCGTGATGCACTCGTTGTACGTGATGCTATATAGCCATGTCTTGAACTTCGATTTGCCCTCGAAGTTCTTCAGGCCATACAGCACCTTCAACATCACTTCCTGACAGACATCGTCTGCGTCACGATCGTTCCCAAGATACCGCGCACAGACGTTAAACAATGTTCGCTGGTAACGCCGCATCAGTTCTTCATAGGCGCGAGTTACGTGAAACAGCTCGGTATGCGAGCGCGCGACCAACTCCTCATCAGAGAGCTCGCGGGGGTCGTAGCGCGTGGACAGCGATTGAGCTTTATTCAAAACAAGTCGGGCCGACAGTCAGGTCAATGTCCGCCGCAACCCTTTTCAGGGCATTTTGCGGCGGCATACATTAGCAGGGTTTGCCGGGTTAGCGGCTACTCACATGCTGTTCCAGGAGAATCCGATTGGAGAGTGAGACTAGCTCACCCTCATCGGTCAGCAATGTGGTTTTAACCGTGCCGATCTCTTCGATCTGACCTTCGACCTCGCCAACACGCACTTGTTGCCCAACCTGATACAACTCACGCACATAGATTCCCGCAAGAATCTGACCGGCAATTTCCCGGCTTCCCAACCCCATGGCCAGCGCAACCGCCAGACCAACGGTAATCAATACGATCACAATCACGTGGTTGAGCAGGTCAGTCTTGACCTCCAACTGGCTGATCGCGACCGAAATACTGATGATAATTACCAGGCCCTGGGCAATTCGCCCCAAGCCCGCAGCGTAGTCCAGCCCTACGCCCTCTGCCGCCCCCCGCACCAGCCCATTGGCCAATTGCGCGAGCAAAACACCCACCAGCAGCACCAGCGCGGCGCCAAATACTTTCGGCAAATACAGCGCAAGCATGTCAAGCGTAGCCGAAACTCGCTCAAGTCCAAGGGATTCTGCGGCAGAAACCAGAAAAATCAGCAGAACGAACCAATAGACAATCTTGCCAATCAAGGTCGAGATCGGCACTTGAAGGCCAGCCCGGGACAACAATTTGGTCAGTCCGGTGCCGCCCATCAGGCGATCGAGCCCCAGCTTGGCGAGCAACTTGGACAGCAAAGTGTCCAAAAGTTTCGCAACGACGAAACCCAACAGCAGCACAACCAGTGCGCCGAACAGGTTCGGGATGAAATTTGCAACCTTGGTCCATAACGCAGTCATTGCAGTGACGAGGCTCTGAGTCCAGAGATCAAGTTCCATATTCAATCAGCCTTATCAGCAGTGCGAACGGTAGGTTTACGGTGACGGGAAACCGGAGCGACATGGGCCGATCCGTTATTCAAGGCGATCATCAGCGCGGGCAGCCAGCGGCCCAGCAGGCTGAACAGATCACCGGCGCCGACCTGGCGGTTGGCGGTTTTCAGTACACGCCCAAGGCACGCATCGTCGTCCCGGGTGGACGGTGATGCCTTGAGCATGTCACGCAAAGACTGTTCAAACGGATCGTGCATACGCACCTCTCGTGATGTCTGTGAAAGACGCGGTCAAATTTGCTCGGGTCACATGGCTCACCCTCAGACCCAGCGCAAACGTCGGAATAACCACCACTGCCCCAGCGCCACCGAGACCATCATCAGGCACGCGATCAGGAAGCCATAGGGGCTTGCAGAGAACGGAATCCCGCCGACATTGATGCCCAGAAGCCCCGTCAGAAAACTCATCGGCAAAAAGATCCCGGTGATGATCCCGAAGCGGTACATCGTGCGGTTCATTCGCACGCTCAAACGTCTATCTTCGGCCTCAAGGACCAACCCCACCCGCTCCCGGGTCAATTCCAGCTCCTCGAGATACCGGGTCAGGCTGTTGTTCAATTCGTTCCAGTAATCACCGTCGTCTTCGACGAACCAAGGCAGTTTTATCCGTGTCAGCTGTCCGAATATTTCCCGCTGCGGTGCAAGAAAACGTTTCAGCGCAGCGGCCCTGCGACGGATCTGCAAAACGGCGCCGTGCTCGGGTGTGTACCGTTCGTCGGCATCCAGCTTTTCTTCTTCCTCATCGACCACTTCCGAGAGGCAACTGACCAGATCCTGCACCTTGTTGGTGAGGTATTGCGCCATACAAAGGATGAGTTCTGACGCCGTTTTCGGTCCTTTGCCTTCGGCGAGCTGCACCAGCAACTCATCGGTGGCGCGCAATGGACGCAAACGCAGAGAAATAACCCGCTGGGCTGACCCAAAAATCCGCACCGAGACCATGTCTTCCGGCTCGGCGCCCGGGTTCAGGTTGACCCCACGCAAAAATAGCAGCAGTTCGCTGTCCGAAAGCTGTAAAAGACGCGGTCGGGTGTTTTCTTCAAGTAAAAGATCACAACTGAATTCGCTCAGACCGCTGGATTTTCGCAACCAGGTCCGGGTTTGCGGGTGACTGCGATCCCAGTGCAGCCACAGGCTTTCATGGGTCTGCAGCTGCAAGTCATCGAGTTCAGTCCGGGCTATCGAACGCGCACCGCCTTTACCGTCCAGCACCAGGGCATGCACCAGCCCCCACTGCGCGTTTTCTTCCTCGAACATCCTCACCCCTTTGTTGGTGTAGCGCTTTATTCAGGCATCTTCAGCGGGCTTGGCGAGATGATCACGCCGTTATTGTCCGCGTAGATGTAATGGCCTGGATGGAACGTCACGCCAGCAAAGGTCACGGCTACGTTGAGATCGCCGATACCGCGTTTGTCGGTTTTCATCGGGTGGCTGGCCAGGGCCTGAACACCCAGGTCGGTTTGCGCAATGACGTCGACGTCGCGGATGCAACCGTAGATCACCAGCCCTTCCCAACCGTTTTTCGCGGCTTTCTCGGCGATCAAGTCGCCCAGCAGTGCACGTCGCAGGGAACCGCCACCGTCGACCACTAACACCTTGCCATTGCCCTTGAGCTCGGCTTGTTCCTTGACCAGCGAGTTGTCTTCGAAGCATTTGATGGTCACGATTTCGCCGCCGAAGGAATCACGGCCACCGAAATTGCTGAACATCGGTTCCAGCACCTGCACCAGCTCCGGATAGGCGTCGCACAGGTCAGGCGTGAGGTAATGATTCATCGAGAAACTCCTGTAAAGAGGAAGACAATCGAGGGTGTCGAAACGTGACCAGAACAGCTCAATGCGTCATATCTTAGCCGCAAGCCGAACGGAGCGAAATGCCCTTGTTAGAGCATCAGGCTCAGACCGCCGCAGCCAGATCCGGTTTTCCACCCGGCAATGGCGTTTGCTGATCTGCCAACCAGCGCGCCACCAGCGGCCAGACTTCAGTCTGGGCGGCTTTGCTGACGAGCATCTCCACATGACCGAAATTATCGCCAAAGCCCTGCTCGCGACCCAGGTTGATAAATTGCTTATGCTCGGAACCCACCTGATCGAACAGCTTGCGACAAGCCCAGGTCGGGTCCTGATGGTCACCGGCGGCACTCACGGCCAATACCGGTAACTGAACGTCGGCCAATCCGGCCCACCAATCCTTGTCGGCGTCGCCAAAGCGACCAAACAGGCCATGCCAGCGCATGCTTTCCAGGGCCAGGCCAATGGGCTCGTCCTCCGGGCCGCGCTTGAGCCGTGAACCGGACAACTGGGCAAAACGTTTGAGAATGAAGCGCCCGCTCCACTCCACCGGCGGAATTTTCAACGGCCAGTAGGTGCGACTGATTTGAGTACCGAAAAACGCCGCGGAAGCCACCAACGGCTCGCCGATGTACTCACCACCCAATGCCGCTGCCAGCGTAATCCCGCCCAGCGAGTGACCGATCCAGTGCGGGATCTGGCCGCTCTGCTCGCTCACGAACGCGCCAATGGCCGGCAAATCGTAACGGGCGTAGTCGGCAACGCGGTTCTTGCGGTAGTTCTGGTTGCGCTGGGACAGGCCGTGGCCACGCATTTCGGGAATCCATACATCGAATCCCAGACGCGTCAGATAGGCGCCCAGTCCAAGCCCCTTTGGGGAAAACCAGAACCGGCGATTGGAAAAGCTGCCGTGAAGCAAAATAACCGGAACGCCACGCGCGTCTGAGCCATCCGCCATGCCCAGGCGCGTCACAGCCAGTTCGACGGTGCCGTCAGGGCTGTTGCCGGGTTTCAGACGATAGACGTCTTCGCTCAGATCGCCGCGCCGCTCGGCGCTGATCAGGGCGACAGGAAATAGGTTGCTGCTGCTTTGCATAATGCTCTTGCACAAAAAAGGGCGGCTTCCAGAGGAGCCCGCCCTACTTGATTCTTAAAGCCTCGGCCACTTGACCGAGGCTTCATTCACATCAAGCCGAAGCTTGACCTTCAGCCAGGAAGAACCAGGTTTCCAGTACGGAATCGGGGTTCAACGAAACGCTTTCGATGCCCTGCTCCATCAGCCACTTGGCCAGATCAGGGTGGTCCGAAGGACCCTGACCGCAAATGCCGATGTACTTGCCAGCCTTGTTGCAGGCCTGAATCGCGTTGGCCAGCAGCTTCTTGACCGCCGGATTACGCTCGTCGAACAGGTGCGCGATGATCCCGGAGTCACGGTCCAGGCCCAGGGTCAGCTGGGTCAGGTCGTTGGAACCGATGGAGAAGCCGTCGAAGAACTCGAGGAATTCTTCCGCGAGGATCGCGTTGGACGGCAGTTCGCACATCATGATGATGCGCAGACCATTCTCGCCGCGGGCCAGGCCATTTTCGGCCAACAGATCGATCACTTGGCTAGCTTCGCCCAATGTACGGACGAACGGCACCATGATTTCGACGTTGGTCAGGCCCATCTCGTTGCGCACGCGCTTGAGGGCGCGGCACTCGAGCTCGAAGCAGTCACGGAACGATTCGCTGATGTAACGCGAAGCACCGCGGAAGCCCAGCATCGGGTTTTCTTCTTCCGGCTCGTAGAGCTTGCCGCCGATCAGGTTGGCGTATTCGTTGGACTTGAAGTCCGACAGACGCACGATGACCTTTTTCGGGGTGAACGCAGCGGCCAGGGTGCTGATGCCTTCAACCAGCTTGTCGACATAGAAGCCAACCGGATCGTCGTAACCGGCGATGCGCTTGTCGACGCTGTCCTTGATGTCCTGCGGCAGACCGTCGTAGTTCAACAGCGCTTTCGGGTGAACACCGATCATGCGGTTGATGATGAATTCCAGACGGGCCAGGCCCACACCGGCATTCGGCAGCTGTGCGAAGTCGAAGGCGCGGTCCGGGTTGCCGACGTTCATCATGATCTTGAACGGCAGATCAGGCATGGCATCCACGGAGTTTTTCTTGATGTCGAAGCCCAGTTCGCCTTCGAAGATGTAACCGGTGTCGCCTTCAGCGCAGGAAACGGTCACGCCCTGGCCGTCCTTCAACAACTGGGTGGCGTTGCCGCAACCGACCACAGCCGGGATGCCCAGCTCGCGAGCGATGATCGCCGCGTGGCAGGTACGGCCGCCACGGTTGGTGACGATGGCGCTGGCGCGCTTCATGACCGGTTCCCAGTCCGGGTCGGTCATGTCGGAGACCAGAACGTCGCCTGGCTGGACTTTGTCCATCTCGGACACGTCCTTGATGATGCGGACTTTGCCGGCGCCGATGCGCTGGCCGATGGCGCGGCCTTCAACCAGCACGGTGCCGGTTTCTTTCAGCAGGTAACGTTCCATGACGTTGGCCTGGGTGCGGCTCTTCACGGTTTCAGGACGGGCCTGAACGATGTAGAGCTTGCCGTCGTCGCCGTCTTTGGCCCATTCGATGTCCATCGGGCACTTGTAGTGCTTCTCGATGATCATCGCTTGCTTGGCCAGTTCGCTGACTTCGGCATCGCTCAGGCAGAAACGTGCGCGATCAGCCTTGTCGACGTCGATGGTCTTGACCGACTTACCGGCCGTGGCCACTTCGCCGTAGATCATCTTGATGGCTTTGCTGCCCAGGTTGCGACGCAGGATGGCCGGACGGCCGGCTTCCAGCGTGCCTTTGTGGACGTAGAACTCATCCGGGTTCACCGCGCCTTGCACGACGGTTTCACCCAGGCCGTAGGCGCCGGTGATGAACACCACGTCACGGAAGCCCGATTCGGTATCGAGGGTGAACATCACGCCGGCAGTGCCGGTTTCAGAGCGGACCATGCGCTGCACGCCGGCCGACAGGGCTACCAGCTTGTGGTCGAAGCCCTGGTGGACGCGGTAGGAAATCGCGCGGTCGTTGAACAGCGAAGCGAACACCTCTTTGGCGGCGCGAATAACGTTTTCGACACCACGGATGTTCAGGAAGGTTTCCTGCTGACCGGCGAAGGAAGCGTCCGGCAGGTCTTCGGCGGTAGCGGAAGAGCGCACGGCCACGGCCATGTCAGGGTTGCCGGCCGACAGCGTGGCGAACGCGGTGCGGATCTCGGCGTTGAGCTTCTCAGGGAATTCCGCTTCCATGATCCATTGACGGATCTGGGCGCCGGTCTTGGCCAGGGCGTTGACATCGTCGACGTCCAGGGCGTCGAGGGCGGCGTGGATCTGATCGTTCAGGCCGCTCAGCTCGAGAAAATCACGATAAGCCTGAGCTGTCGTGGCGAAGCCACCGGGCACCGATACACCGGCACCTGCAAGGTTACTGATCATCTCGCCCAGGGATGCGTTCTTGCCCCCTACGTGCTCTACATCATGGACGCCGAGCTTATCGAGGGAAACTACGTACTCTACCAAGGTGATCTCTCCACTAACTGTGTTGGAAAAGCTCAGAAGCCGGCTGCTCTATGGAGCGTTTGCCAGCTGTATGGCCTGGACCTGGAAAATAAGTGAGAATGCGGGCCACTGGCGGCCAGCAAATCGCGCCTATCATATCCAAGATTCGTCACTAGCTTAAGGCCCAAGGTGCAAATGAAACGATCTGCTTTCTTTATCTCCGATGGTACCGGCATCACAGCCGAAACCCTGGGTCAAAGCCTCCTGGCGCAGTTCGAAAACATTACCTTCAGCAAATTCACGAAGCCGTACATCGACAACGCGGAAAAAGCGCGGGTCATGGTACAACAAATCAACAAAGCCGCCGAAAACGATGGTTTTCGGCCGATCATCTTCGACACCATTGTCAATCAGGACATCCGTGAGATCCTCGCAACGTCCAATGGTTTCATGATCGACATTTTCTCGACCTTCCTGGCGCCTCTTGAACAGGAATTGACCGAGCATTCTTCCTACACCGTCGGCAAATCCCACTCGATTGGCAGCAACTCCAATTACATGGAACGCATCGAGGCGGTCAACTTCGCCCTCGACAACGACGACGGTGCGCGCACGCATTATTACGACAAGGCGGACCTGATCCTAGTGGGCGTGTCGCGTTGTGGTAAGACGCCGACGTGTCTGTACATGGCCATGCAATTCGGCATCCGCGCGGCCAACTATCCGCTGACCGAAGACGACATGGAACGCCTGCAATTGCCAGCCACCCTGCGTGCCCACCAGCACAAGCTGTTCGGCCTGACCATCGACCCGGACCGCCTCACCGCGATCCGCAACGAGCGCAAGCCCAACAGCCGCTATTCGAGCTACGCACAGTGCGAATTCGAAGTGCGCGAGGTGGAGAATCTGTTCCGCCGCGAGAGCATTCCGCACATCAATTCCACGCATTTTTCGGTGGAAGAGATTTCGGCGAAGATTCTGGTGGAGAAAGGCGTGGAGCGGCGGTTCAAGTAGTTCTTTAGCGCCTGCCCGGCCGCCTTCGTCGGATCGCCGCCCGGAGCAAGCCCGCTCCCACATTAGACCGCGTACCTTTGCCGCGACTCGGTCTAATGTGGGAGCGGCGGTGCGACGATTCGACTTGCTCGCGAAGAACGATTACACGGTTTCAGTTAATGCCCCCACCAACGCTTCAAACCCTTCCAATAACAACCGATCATCCCCCGCCGAATTACACACACTCGCCCTGATGAACTGCGGCACAGCTCCATGTCCGACCGCAAACATCTCGGCGGTGGCTATCAGATAATTATTCACCTTGAGTTCCTCAGCAATCTGCGAGGCCCGCCACGGCTCGGGCACTTCGATCCAGAAGTGCGGGCTATGGGAATGGGTTTTGTACGTCAAGCCCTCCAGCACACCACTCACCAACGCCTTGCGCCGACCGATCTCGGCAATCTGCTGGCCCAGCAACTGCTCGGCAATGCCGTTTTCTATCCACAGGGTCGCCACCTCCAGCGACAACGGGCTGGCCATCCAGCACGTCCCGCGCACTGCTGCGCTCAAGCGTCCGATCAACGGTTGCGGCGCATGCAGGTAACCGACTCGCAAACCCGCCGAAACCGCCTTGCTCAGGCTGCCGATCAGCACCGAGCGCTCCTGGGCGAAATGGCTCAAGGGTAACGGTCGCTGTTGAGCCAATACCGCATGGGCTTCGTCTTCAAAGATCAACAGATTGTGCTGTCGACAGACCTCTGCAATCGCTTCCCGCCGTGCGACGGACATCACGGCAGCCGTAGGATTCTGGATCGTCGGTGTGCAATACAGCGCCGACACACGATGGTTGCGGCAAACCTCCTCCAGCGCATCGGGCATCAGCCCTTCATCATCCATCCCGACACCGATGAGTTTTATCCCTAGCTGGCGTACGACGCTGATCAACCCCGGGTAGGTCAGGTGTTCCGTCACCAACGTATCGCCTGCCTTGAGCAACCCCATCAAGGCACACAACAGACCGTGCTGGCCGCCGTTCACGCAAACGACCTGCTCGGCGTTCGGGACAAACTCTTTATGCCTGAGCCAGTGCGCGCCCGCCGCACGATAGCGTGGCAATCCAGCCTCGGCGCTGTATCCCCCGAGGTGTTGCAAGGCCTCAGGATCAAGGGACAACGCTTGCAGGCTCTGACTCAAAAAAAGCGCTTCCTGCCCCGGAATCGGTTGATTGCGGCTCATGTCAAAAAACGCCCGCGGTTCATCACTGACATTGCGAAAGCCACCGTCCCGCGGTCGTTCCATCCCGCGCTGACGCACATACGTGCCGTCTCCTACGCGAGCGACCACCAAACCCACACGCTCGAGTTCACCGTAAGCGCGGCTGATGGTGCCGATGGTCACGCCGAGGCTATCCGCCAGCAGCCGATGAGGCGGCAATTTGCAGCCGGGCTCGATCAGCCCTTCAGCGATGCCTTTTTCGATCCCGTCGGCAAGGCGTTTGTACTTCACGCCCAAACCATTGGCGAGGCCGTCGCGCAGGATTGACACCATGGCAATACTTGTTTTGACAGTCATTGCAACCCCGAATAGCGTGCTTGAAACAGGTTCAATCAGGGATAGACCTTTTGCAGAGGGAGGTCAATTCCGACGATAAAAGGAGTTCGATCATCTCCATTGCCATCAGCGCACCTTCACGTACTGCAAAACCCTGGCTGGCCGCCATGGTCACCAGTGTGCTGTTCCTGATCGTGTGCCTGAGCTGGGGCACCACGTGGCTCGGGATCAAGATTGCTGTCGAAAGCGTGCCCCCGCTGACCGCCGCTGGCCTGCGATTCCTCATCGCTTTTCCGTTATTTCTCGGCTTCGCCCTGATCCGTCGTGAACCGCTGCTGTTTCCCAGGGAAAGCCGCTGGTTCTTTGTCTTCGTCACGCTGACGTATTTCAGCCTGCCGTATTACTTGCTCAACTACGGCGAGATGCACGTTTCGTCCGGCCTGACGGCGCTGCTGTTCAGCTGCATGCCGGTGTTCATCCTGCTGTTTTCCGCGCTGTTCCTACGGGAGAGAATCTACCCCTCGCAAGTGCTCGGCATCACCATCGGTTTCGGCAGCCTGTTCATGATCATCCGCAGCCAAGGGCTGCATCTGGACCATGCCGAATTGTTCGGGGTGTTGGCGATCCTCTGTGCGGCGTTGATGCACGCGCTGTGTTACGTGGTGACGAAAAAACACGGCACGGCGATCAGCGTCATCACCTACAACACGCTGCCAATCGGCATCGCCGGGTTGATGCTGTTTGTCGCCGGATTGAGTGTCGAAGCCCCGGTGTTCGATGCCATCACCGTGCGTTCGTGGAGCGCCCTGCTCTATCTGGGGCTGGTGGCGTCGGTGGGCGGGTTTATTGTTTACTTCCTGCTACTCAAGCGGCTGAGCCCGATCATTCTGTCGTTTGTGTTCATCATTTTTCCGGTGTTCGCGGTGATCATCGGTGCCTGGTACGAGGGGCAAACCTTGTCCCGGGAACTGATGATGTACTCGGCGATTTTGCTGACGGGGTTTGCGATCACCAAATTGCCTGTGGAAAAGTGGCTCATCGGCAAAAAAGCAAACCCCTAGGCGACGGTCAGATCACAAACAAATCCACGAACCGATTCACCGGTGTCGCCTCAAGCGCAGCCTGATCCTTGCACAACGCAAAGATCTCGGCGCTGCGCTGGGCGTTGAAGCGGGTCGCCAGGTTGGCCTTGAACTTGTCTTCCAGCAGCGGAATGCCGTCGGTGCGGCGACGGCGATGGCCGATCGGGTACTCCACCAATACGTTCTCGGTGCTGGAGCCGTCCTTGAAGAACACCTGTATCGCATTGGCGATGGAGCGCTTGTCGGCCTCCAGGTATTCGCGGGTGTAGCGCGGGTCTTCGACGATGACCATTTTTTCGCGCAGCACGTCGATGATCGGATGCGCCGCGTGGAAGTCGTCTTCGTACTGCTCGGCCACCAGATTGCCGAACGCCAGCGGCACGGCGGTCATGTACTGAATGCAATGGTCACGGTCCGCAGCGTTGGCCAGCGGGCCGACCTTGGAGATGATGCGGATCGCCGACTCGTGGGTGGTGATGACGATTTTGTCGATTTCGTGCAGGCGATTTCTGACTTGCGGATGCAACGTCACTGCCGCTTCGCAGGCCGTTTGCGCGTGGAATTCGGCGGGGAAGCTGATTTTGAACAGCACGTTCTCCATCACGTAGCTGCCGTACGGCCGGGAGAAGCTGAACGTGCGTTTGTCTTCAGGCTTGAGCGCCAGGTCGTTGTTGGTGTGGCTGAACAGCACGTCGTAGAAACCCCATTGTTTGGCGGTCAGTACGCCGGGGATGCCCATCTCGCCACACATTGCGATCTCCGCCAGACGCACGCCACGGCTGGACGCATCGCCGGCGGCCCAGGATTTACGCGATCCGGCATTCGGCGCATGACGGTAAGTGCGCAGCGCCTGACCGTCGGCGAACGCATGGGACAACGCGGACAACAACTGCTCGCGATTGGCGCCCATCAGCTTGGCGGTCACAGCGGTCGAGGCGACTTTCACCAGGATGACGTGATCCAGGCCTACGCGATTGAAGGAGTTTTCCAGCGCAATCACGCCCTGGATTTCGTGGGCCATGATCATGGCTTCGAGCACCACGCGAACGGTCAGCGGTGCATCGCCATTGGCGAGGCGTTTTTGCGACAAGTGATCGGCCACCGCGAGAATGCCGCCGAGGTTATCGGACGGATGGCCCCACTCGGCCGCGAGCCAGGTGTCGTTGTAGTCGAGCCAGCGAACGATGCATCCGATATCCCACGCCGCTTTGACCGGGTCGAGGCGATGACGGGTGCCGGGGACGCGCGCGCCGAACGGGACGACGGTGCCTTCGACAATCGGGCCAAGGTGTTTAGTGCACTCGGGGAAACGCAGGGCCAAAAGGCCACAGCCCAACGTGTCCATCAGGCAGTTGCGGGCGGTGTCGAGGGCTTCGGCGGATTGGATCTTGAAGTTGAGGGCGTAGTCGGCAATGTCCTGCAGGACCGTGTCGTAGTCGGGGCGGTTGTTCTGGTCGACGTTGGTGCTCATGTTCGATTCACTCCAGTTCAGGATTGTTGAGTGGTGGTGTTCTTCCTCAGGGGCAGGTTTGGTTTTGATTTTTGCAGGTCTGGGGTGCCTGCTTGATTTGTATTTATTCAGGTAGATCTCCCCCTCACCCCAGCCCTCTCCCCACGGGGGAGAGGGGGAAAGGGAGCCGATCTTCAAGCTTTTCAAAATTTAAGTTCGACTCAGATCTTTCAGGTCGATGTAGCGCTAAGAACAACTCGGTCAGTCCCCTCTACCCCCTGGGGCGGTCCGACGTTTCGGGAGGGTTAGGGTGAGGGGGTGGATTTCAGATCAGAACGAATCACCCGGCACGCGGACGTAACCTTCCATCAACACCCGCGCACTGCGGCTCATGATGGCTTTGTTCACAGTCCACTCGCCGTTCACCTGGCTCGCCTCAGCACCCACGCGCAACGTGCCGGATGGGTGCCCGAAACGCACAGCATTGCGCTGAATACCACCCGCTGCGAGGTTCACCAGCGTGCCGGAAATCGCCGCCGCGGTACCGATAGCCACGGCCGCCGTGCCCATCATCGCGTGGTGCAATTTGCCCATGGACAGCGCCCGCACCAACAGATCGACATCGCCCGCCGCAATCGCTTTGCCACTCGAAGCAACGTAGTCCGCAGGCTTGGCCACGAATGCAACCTTAGGCGTGTGCTGACGCTTGGCCGCTTCGTCCAGATCCTTGATCAGGCCCATGCGCAATGCGCCGTAAGCCCGAATGGTTTCAAACATCAGCAACGCTTTCGGATCGCTGTTGATCGCACCTTGCAGCTCGGTGCCGGTGTAACCGATGTCTTCGGCGTTGACGAAAATTGTCGGAATACCGGCGTTGATCATGGTCGCCTTGAAGGTCCCGACACCGGGCACTTCGAGGTCATCGACCAGGTTGCCGGTAGGAAACATCGAACCGCCGCCGCCCTCTTCTTCCGCCGCCGGGTCCATGAATTCGACCTGCACTTCAGCGGCCGGAAAGGTCACGCCGTCGAGTTCGAAATCACCGGTTTCCTGCACTTCACCGTTGGTGATCGGCACGTGAGCGATGATGGTCTTGCCGATGTTGGCCTGCCACACGCGAACCACGGCAACGCCGTTGTGCGGGATGCGACTGGCGTCCACCAAACCATTGCTGATGGCGAACGAACCGACCGCCGCCGACAGGTTGCCGCAGTTACCGCTCCAGTCGACGAAAGGCTTGTCGATGGATACCTGACCGAACAGGTAATCGACATCGTGATCGGCCTTGATGCTTTTCGACAGGATCACGGTTTTGCTGGTGCTGGAGGTCGCGCCGCCCATGCCGTCGATTTGCTTGTCGTACGGGTCGGGGCTGCCGATCACGCGCAACAACAAAGCATCGCGAGCCGGGCCTGGAACCTGTGCCGCTTCGGGCAGGTCTTTCAGGCTGAAGAACACGCCTTTACTGGTGCCGCCACGCATGTAGGTGGCGGCGATTTTAATTTGAGGGGCGATTTGAGGTGCGTGAGCCATGATGTTCCTTTTAGGATCGAGCGGGACCGCATGGCCCCGCCCGAACTCATCGTGTTAAACGGCAACCGCCGATTCTTCTAGGAAGTCCTGAGCGAAGCGTTGCAGCACGCCGCCAGCCTCGTAGATCGACACTTCTTCGGCGGTGTCGAGGCGGCAGGTCACCGGCACTTCGACGCGTTCGCCGTTCTTGCGGTTGATCACCAGCGTCAGCTCGGCACGCGGGGTGCGCTCACCGATCACGTCGTAGGTTTCGCTGCCATCGATGCCCAATGTCTTGCGGTCGGTGCCCGGTTTGAACTCCAGCGGCAACACGCCCATGCCCACCAGGTTGGTGCGGTGAATGCGTTCGAAGCCTTCGGCCGCAATCGCTTCCACACCCGCCAGACGCACTCCTTTGGCTGCCCAGTCGCGGGACGAACCCTGACCGTAGTCGGCGCCGGCGATGATGATCAGCGGCTGCTTGCGTTCCATGTAGGTTTCGATAGCTTCCCACATGCGCATCACTTTGCCTTCCGGCTCGACGCGAGCCAGCGAACCCTGTGTGACCTTGCCGTTTTCCTGAACCATTTCATTGAACAGTTTCGGGTTGGCGAAGGTGGCGCGCTGCGCAGTCAAATGGTCGCCCCTATGAGTTGCGTAAGAGTTGAAGTCCTCTTCCGGCAAGCCCATTTTCGCCAGGTATTCGCCGGCGGCGCTGTCGAGCATGATCGCGTTCGACGGCGACAGGTGATCGGTGGTGATGTTGTCCGGCAGCACCGCCAGCGGGCGCATGCCCTTGAGCGGACGAGCCCCGGCCAGCGCGCCTTCCCAGTACGGCGGACGGCGGATGTAGGTGCTCATCTCGCGCCAGTCGTACAGCGGCGTCACTTTCGGACCGGTGTCTTCGTGGATGGCGAACATTGGAATGTAGACCTGACGGAACTGCTCCGGCTTGACCGACGCCTTGACCACTGCGTCGATTTCTTCGTCGCTCGGCCAGATGTCTTTCAGGCGGATTTCCTTACCGTCGACCACACCCAGCACATCTTTTTCGATGTCGAAACGGATGGTGCCGGCGATGGCGTAAGCCACCACCAATGGCGGCGAAGCAAGGAACGCGTTCTTGGCGTACGGGTGGATCCGGCCGTCGAAGTTGCGGTTGCCGGAGAGTACGGCAGTGGCGTACAGGTCGCGGTCGATGATCTCTTGCTGGATCACCGGGTCCAGCGCACCGGACATTCCGTTGCACGTAGTGCAAGCGAAGGCGACGATGCCGAAACCGAGTTGTTCCAGCTCGCTGGTCAGGCCAGCCTCGTCCAGGTACAGCGCCACGGTTTTCGAGCCTGGCGCCAGGGACGATTTGACCCACGGCTTGCGGGTCAACCCGAGCTTGTTGGCATTGCGCGCCAGCAGGCCGGCGGCGATGACGTTGCGTGGGTTGCTGGTGTTGGTGCAACTGGTGATGGCGGCGATGATCACTGCGCCGTCCGGCATCTGGCCGGGCACTTCGGTCCACTGACCGGAGATGCCTTGGGCGGCGAGATCGGAAGTGGCGACGCGGGCGTGCGGGTTGCTCGGGCCAGCCATGTTGCGCACTACCGAAGACAGGTCAAAGGTCAACCCGCGCTCGTATTGCGCGCCTTTCAGGCTGTCAGCCCACAGGCCTGTGGTCTTGGCGTAGCTCTCGACCAGCTGCACCTGCTCGTCTTCACGGCCGGTGAGTTTCAGGTAGTCGATGGTCTGCTGGTCGATGTAGAACATCGCTGCGGTAGCGCCGTATTCCGGGGCCATGTTGGAGATGGTCGCGCGGTCGCCAAGAGTCAACGCGGAGGCACCTTCGCCGAAGAACTCCAGCCATGCACCGACGACTTTTTGCTGACGCAGGAACTCGGTCAACGCCAGCACCATGTCGGTGGCGGTGATGCCCGGTTGCAGCTTGCCAGTCAATTCGACGCCGACGCTTTCCGGCAGACGCATCCACGACGCGCGGCCAAGCATCACGCTTTCCGCTTCCAGACCGCCGACACCGATGGCGATCACGCCCAGTGCATCGACATGAGGAGTGTGGCTGTCGGTGCCGACGCAAGTGTCGGGGAACGCCACGCCGTCGCGCACCTGGATCACCGGAGACATTTTCTCCAGGTTGATCTGGTGCATGATCCCGTTGCCCGGCGGAATCACATCAACGTTCTTGAAGGCCTTTTTGGTCCAGTTGATGAAGTGGAAACGGTCTTCGTTGCGACGGTCTTCGATGGCGCGGTTCTTCTCGAACGCCTCCGGATCAAAACCACCGCGCTCGACGGCCAGGGAGTGGTCGACGATCAATTGCGTCGGCACCACCGGGTTCACTTGCGCCGGGTCGCCACCTTGCAGGGCGATGGCGTCACGCAGGCCGGCGAGGTCCACCAGCGCGGTCTGGCCGAGAATGTCGTGGCACACCACGCGGGCCGGGAACCATGGGAAGTCGAGGTCGCGTTTGCGCTCGATGAATTGCTTCAGGGATTCGGTGAGCGTGGTCGGGTCGCAGCGACGCACCAGGTTTTCCGCCAGCACGCGGGAGGTGTATGGCAGAGTGTCGTAGGCGCCGGGCTGGATGGCCTCGACAGCCGCGCGGACGTCGAAGTAATCCAGATGGCTGCCGGGCAGCGGTTTACGGAATTCAGTGTTCATCGTCAGGACTCGGTCACGGTAGTTTCAAAGGGAGGCGCCTGGCACAGCTCCTGAAGTTAACTCGGTCAAATGTGGGAGCGGCGGTGCGACGATTCGACTTGCTCGCGAAAGCGGTGTATCAGTCGACATCAATGTTGAATGTCAGTCCGTCTTCGCGAGCAAGCCCGCTCCCACAATGGTCCCGGTTCATTCAGCAACCAGCGCGGGAGCCCACACCATTCAGCGTTGTTCGATTGGCACGAACTTGCGCTGTTCGACGCCGACGTATTCGGCGCTCGGGCGGATGATGCGGTTGTTGGCACGTTGTTCGAACACGTGCGCCGCCCAGCCGGTCAGGCGCGAGCAGACGAAAATCGGTGTGAACAACTTGGTCGGGATGCCCATGAAGTGGTACGTCGACGCGTGGTAGAAGTCGGCGTTCGGGAACAGTTTTTTCTGCTCCCACATGGTCTTGTCGATGGCTTCGGAAACCGGGAACAACACCGTATCGCCCACTTCGTCAGCGAGTTTTTTCGACCAGCCCTTGATCACCTCGTTGCGAGGATCGTTGTCCTTATAGATCGCGTGGCCGAAGCCCATGATCTTGTCCTTGCGCTCGAGCATGCCGAGGGTGCCTTTGATCGCCTCTTCCGGCGAGCTGAAGCGCTCGATCATTTCCATCGCCGCTTCGTTGGCACCGCCATGCAGCGGACCGCGCAGCGAGCCAATGGCAGCCGTGACGCAGGAATACATGTCCGACAGCGTCGATGCACAAACCCGTGCGGTGAAGGTCGAGGCGTTGAACTCGTGTTCCGCATAGAGAATCAGCGAAACGTTCATCACTTTGACGTGCAACTCGCTCGGCTTCTTGTCGTGCAGCAGGTGCAGGAAGTGGCCGCCGATGGACTGTTCGTCGCTCACGCAGTTGATGCGTTTGCCGTCATGACTGAAGCGATACCAGTAGCACATGATCGCCGGGAACGCGGCCAGCAGGCGGTCGGTCACGTCGTGTTGTTCGGAGAAGTCTTTCTCCGGCTCGATGTTGCCCAGGAACGAGCAACCGGTGCGCATCACGTCCATCGGGTGGGCGTCGGCGGGGATGCGTTCCAGCACTTCTTTCAGCGCTTGCGGCAGGTCGCGCAGCTTGCTCAGTTTGCTGATGTAAGCGGCGAGTTGTGTTTTGGTTGGCAGTTCACCGTAAAGCAGCAGGTAGGCCACTTCTTCGAATTGTGCGTCAGCCGCCAGTTCGCGAACGTCGTAGCCACGATAGGTCAGGCCTGCGCCCGACTGGCCCACGGTGGACAGTGCGGTTTGCCCGGCAACCTGGCCACGGAGCCCGGCGCCACTGAGTACTTTTGCTTCGGCCATTGCTGTCTCCAGTTTTTTTGAATTTGTTAGGGAGTTATTCGACTTACTTCTTCGCCGCAAACAACGCATCGAGCTTCTGCTCGAAGGTGTGGTAGTCGATGCGATCGTAAAGCTCCATGCGGGTCTGCATGGTGTCGATGACGTTTTGTTGCGTGCCGTCGCGGCGGATGGCGGTGTAGACATTTTCCGCGGCTTTGTTCATCGCACGGAACGCCGACAGCGGGTACAGCACCAGCGACACATCAGCAGCGGCAAGCTGCTCGGTGGTGTACAGCGGGGTCGCGCCAAATTCGGTGATGTTGGCCAGGATCGGCGCTTTCACGCGGTTGGCGAACAGCTTGTACATGTCCAGTTCGGTGATGGCTTCCGGGAAGATCATGTCGGCGCCGGCCTCGATGCACGCCGCAGCGCGATCCAGCGCAGATTCCAGACCTTCCACAGCCAGCGCATCGGTGCGGGCCATGATCACGAAGCTGTCATCGGTGCGCGCATCGACAGCAGCCTTGATCCGATCGACCATTTCCTGCAGGGACACGATCTCTTTATTAGGACGGTGGCCGCAGCGCTTGGCGCCGACCTGGTCTTCGATGTGAATCGCCGCCGCGCCGAACTTGATCATCGACTTGACGGTACGTGCCACGTTGAACGCCGAGGAACCGAAACCGGTGTCCACATCCACCAACAGCGGCAGGTCGCAGACGTCAGTGATGCGGCGCACGTCGGTCAGCACGTCGTCCAGGCCGGTGATGCCCAGGTCCGGCACGCCGAGTGAGCCGGCAGCCACCCCGCCACCCGACAGATAAATAGCCTTGAAACCGGCGCGCTTGGCCAGCAGCGCGTGATTGGCGTTGATCGCGCCGACCACTTGCAGCGGATGTTCGCTGGCGACCGCATCGCGGAAACGCTGGCCTGGAGTGCTCTTGTTGGAACTCATGACTCACCTCGTTCAGTGGCTGTCTGGTTTGCGCCGTCCTGGTAGTGACGAGCGATATTGCGTTTGGAGGCGCCGATGTGACGGCGCATCAACAACTCGGCCAGCTCACCGTCACGGTCGGCGATGGCGTCGAGAATTCGGTGGTGCTCGGCAAAGGCCTGACGCGGACGATTGGGCGTGGTGGAAAACTGGATGCGGTACATGCGCACCAGTTGATAGAGCTCGCCGCAGAGCATCTGCGTCAGGGTGCGGTTGCCGCTGCCCTGGATGATTCGGTAATGGAAGTCGAAATCGCCTTCCTGCTGGTAGTAGCCGACACCGGCCTGAAACGCCGCATCGCGCTCGTGGGTTTCGAGGACCCGGCGCAGTTCGTCGATTTCTTCGAGGGTCATGCGCTCGGCCGCCAGACGGCAGGCCATGCCTTCGAGGGATTCGCGGATTTCGTAGAGTTCCAGCAGCTCGGCATGGCTCAACGAAACCACCCGCGCTCCGACGTGCGGCACGCGAACCAGCAGGCGCTGGCCTTCCAGACGGTGGATCGCCTCACGCAGCGGCCCACGGCTGATGCCATAGGTGCGCGCCAGTTCCGGCTCGGAGATCTTGCTGCCCGGGGCGATCTCGCCCTTGACGATGGCCGCCTGAATGCGCCGGAAGACGTTCTCGGAAAGTGTCTCCGAATCGTCTTGGGCTATTACCGGGGGATCGAGTTGATCCAACATATTGTCGACACCTTGAAAGCTGATGCCGCAAAAACTAGCGAATACAGACCTTTTAGTCAAAGGATAAATAGGTATTGTCGACAATCGTCTAATAACCGACTGCACCTAAACGATGCAGCCCCTCTGTTTATAGCCGCCTCCCGGCGCTGGCGCCATAAAACCACCGTGCTAGAATGCCGGCCGCATTTGTTTGTGACATCTGCACTGCTTGTCATAAACAGTTGATAGGCATACGAGGGAGCTTGCGCAGCGATGCCAGGGCCTTGAATAGAAGTACGGACCGCTGCGCACCAGGATTTATGAGACTCAAGCCCTTCCCCACCTTCCTTTATCTTCTTTGCCTGCCCGGTTTCGCCGCGGCGGGGGAAAAGACTGTTTACGGCCTCAACGAGTACGCCGCCCTGGACGGCATCGACCTGGAAGTCGCCGCCAAACTCGACACCGGAGCGAAAACCGCTTCCCTGAGCGCCCGTGACATCAAACGTTTCAAACGCAATGGCGAATCCTGGGTGCGCTTCTATCTGGCAATCGACGCTGCGCACTCGCACCCGATCGAACGGCCACTGGCCCGCGTCAGCAAGATCAAGCGCCGGGCCGGCGACTACGACCCGGAAGAAGGCAAGAAGTACACCGCCCGTCCGGTGATCGAGCTGAATATCTGCATGGGTTCGGCTTTACGCAGCATCGAAGTGAACTTGACCGACCGCAGCGCCTTCCAATACCCGCTCCTGATCGGCTCCGAAGCGCTGAAACGTTTCGATGCGCTGGTCGACCCCAGTCTTAAATACGCTGCTGGCAAACCCGCCTGCGCCACCGACGCTCATACCGCAGAGTAATTCCAATGCGCTCTCTTACCCTTCACCTGAAATTCCTGATCGCCATCCTGGTGGTGCTGGGTATTTCAGTCACGGCCTATCAGATCTTCGTGCTCGGCATCCCCGTGACCGAAGACGCCACCGACGACTTGTGGAACATCGACGCCAAAGTCGAGTTCGTCGCCAGTACCAAGGACCCGGTCAAGATCCAGATGTTCGTGCCGCCGCTGAGCCGCGATTACGTCAGCCTCAATGAGAGCTTCATTTCCAATAACTACGGCGTGGCCGTGAACCGTGCCGACGGCAACCGCAAAGTCACCTGGTCGGCACGTCGGGCCAAGGGCAATCAGACTCTTTATTACCGCCTGGTGCTGACCAAGCGCTACACCGGTGAAAAATCCAAGATCAAAGGCCCGACCTTCCGCGACAGCATCGCCGTCGAAGGCGCGGAAAAAGTCGCCGCCGAAGCCCTGCTCGCACCGATCCGCCAGCACTCGGCCGACGTCGAAACCTTCATCGGCGAAGCCATCAAGCGTGTCAACAATCTCAACGACGACAACGTGAAACTGCTGCTGGGCGGCGATCCGTCCCCCGGGCACAAGGCGAAAATCGTCGAATTGGTGCTGTCCATCGCGCACGTGCCGGTGGAAAAGGTCCACACCATTCGTCTGGTGGCTGACCAGCCGCAAATGCCGGAACTGTGGTTGCGCAGCTTCAATGGCACCGACTGGCTGTACTTCAACCCGGAAACCGGTGAACAGGGCCTGCCGACCGACCGCCTGCTGTGGTGGACCGGCGACGAAAACCTGATCACTGTCGATGGCGGCAAGAAAGCCAACGTGACCTTCAGCCTGAACAACAGCGAAATGAACGCCATTCGCCTGGCCAAGTTGACCGACGAAAACACCGACGCCAACTTCCTCGAATACTCGCTGTACGGCCTGCCGCTGCAAACCCAGCAGACGTTCATGATCATGGTGATGATCCCGATCGGTGTGCTGGTGATTTTGATCCTGCGCAACCTGATCGGCATTCAGACCCTCGGCACCTTTACTCCGGTGCTGATCGCCCTGGCGTTCCGGGAAACCCAGCTCGGCTTCGGTATCGTGCTGTTTACGATCATCACGGCGTTGGGCCTGTCGCTGCGCTCCTACCTCGAACACTTGAAGCTGCAAATGTTGCCGAGGCTGTCCGTGGTGCTGACCTTCGTGGTGGTGCTGATCGCGGCGATCAGCCTGCTCAGCCATAAACTCGGCCTGGAACGCGGGCTGTCCGTTGCGCTGTTCCCGATGGTGATTCTGACCATGACCATCGAACGCCTGTCGATTACGTGGGAAGAGCGCGGCTCCGGCCACGCCATGAAAGTGGCGATCGGTACGCTGTTCGCCGCGTCGCTGGCGCACCTGATCATGAGCGTTCCGGAGCTGGTTTACTTCGTGTTCACCTTCCCGGCGATCCTGTTGATCCTGGTGGGCTTCATGCTGGCGATGGGGCGCTATCGCGGCTACCGCCTGACCGAACTGGTGCGTTTCAAAGCCTTCCTGAAGAAGGCTGACGCCTGATGCTCGGCTTCTGGAAGACCTGGAAGGCCCTGGAAGCCCGGGGCATCATGGGGATCAATCGGCGTAACGCGGACTACGTGCTCAAGTACAACAAGCGCAGTCTGTACCCGATTGTCGATGACAAGATCATCACCAAGGAACGCGCCATCGCCGCCGGCATTCATGTGCCGGAACTGTATGGCGTGATCTCCACCGAGAAAGAAATCGACAACCTCGACGACATCATCGGCAGGCGCAACGACTTCGTGATCAAACCGGCCCAGGGCGCGGGCGGTGACGGCATCATTGTGGTTGCCGACCGGTTCGAGGGGCGCTATCGCACAGTGTCCGGCAAGATCATCGACCATGAGGAACTCGAGCACCATGTCTCCAGCATCCTGACCGGCCTCTACTCCCTGGGCGGGCACCGCGACCGCGCGCTGATCGAATACCGGGTGATCCCGGACCAGATTTTCAAAAGCATCAGCTATGAAGGCGTGCCGGACATTCGCATCATCGTGCTGATGGGTTACCCGGTCATGGCCATGCTGCGCCTGCCAACCCGGCAATCCGGCGGCAAGGCCAACCTGCACCAGGGCGCCATCGGCGTCGGTGTTGACCTCGCGACTGGACAGACGTTGCGCGGCACCTGGCTGAACAACATCATCAACAAACACCCCGACACCACCAACGCAGTGGATGGCGTGCAACTGCCCTACTGGGACGGTTTCATGAAACTTGCCGCGGGCTGCTATGAGCTGTGCGGGCTGGGTTATATCGGTGTCGACATGGTGCTGGACCAGGAGAAAGGGCCGCTGATTCTTGAGCTCAACGCCCGGCCTGGGTTGAACATTCAGATTGCCAATGATTGCGGGCTGACGTTGCGCACCCATGCGGTTGAAGCGCGGCTGGAAGAGTTGAAGGCTCGCGGGGTTGTTGAGACGGTGCAGGAACGGGTTGAGTTTGTTCAGGAAATGTTTGGGCATATTCCTGCGGTTGAAGGCTGAAATCCACCTCTCACCCTAACCCTCCCGAAACGTCGGACCGCCCAGAGGTAGAGGGGACTGACCGAGGTGCTCTTGGAGCTGCGTCGACCTGAAAGCCCGAGCCGAACTCAGGTTTTGAAAAGCCCCCAATCTGCTCCCTTTCCCCCCTCTCCCCACTGGGGCGGTCCGACGTTTCGGGAGGGTTAGGG
>NZ_JAGYGJ010000029.1:0-82338 GCF_019947405.1 Pseudomonas sp. GL-B-26
GCTCGCGAAGACGGCGGCACATTCAACATTGATGTCACCTGATACACCGCCTTCGCGAGCAAGCCCGCTCCCACAGGGGATCAGCGTCGTTCTTACTGATTTATGTAAAAACAATAAAAGGTGCAGCCATGCCCGCTATTCGAATTGGCATCAACCCGATCTCCTGGAGCAACGACGACCTGCCGTCCCTCGGTGGCGAGACGCCGCTGAGCACCGCCCTGAGCGAAGGCAAGGAAATCGGCTACGAAGGTTTCGAACTCAACGGCAAATTCCCCAAGGACGCCAAGGGTGTCGGCGATGTACTGCGCCCTTACGACCTGGCACTGGTGTCCGGCTGGTATTCCAGCCGTCTGGCCCGTCGCTCGGTGGCCGAAGAAATCGACGCCATCGGCAGTCATGTCGAGCTGTTGGCGAAGAACGGCGCCAAGGTGCTGGTGTACGGTGAAGTCGCCGACTCCATTCAAGGCCAGCGCATTCCGCTGGTTGAACGCCCGCGTTTCCACACCGAACACGCTTGGCAGGAATACGCCGACAAGCTCACTGAACTGGCGCGCTTCACCCTGTCCCAAGGCGTGCGCCTGGCGTATCACCACCACATGGGCGCCTACGTTGAATCCCCGGCAGACATCGACAAACTGATGGCGCTGACCGGCAGCGAAGTCGGTCTGCTGTTCGATTCGGGCCATTGCTACATGGGCGGTGGCGAACCGTTGCAGGTGCTGCGCAAACACATCGAACGCATCTGCCACGTGCATTTCAAGGACGTGCGCAAACCGGTGGTGCAACTGGCCCGCAACAACCTGTGGAGCTTCCCTGACTGCATTATCAACGGCACGTTCACCGTGCCCGGCGACGGTGACATCGACTTCGGCGCCTTGCTCGACGTGCTGCTGGCGGCCGATTACCACGGCTGGCTGGTGGTCGAAGCCGAACAGGACCCAGCGGTGGCGCCGAGTTATGTCTACGCCAAAAAAGGCTACGACACCCTGCGTGCGCTGCTCGACGAGAGGATTGCATGATGAGCCTGCTGGTCAAAAGCAACGCCCGTGGCCGGACCATGGTCGAGCTGGGCAAAGGTGAGCTGGAATACGTCGGCTTCGCCGCTTACCGCTTGAGCCTGGGCGAAACCCTGCCGGTCTCGGCCGGTGATAAAGAACTGTGCCTGGTGCTGCTCAGCGGCCGGGTCAGCATCAAAGATGAAGCGCCAGGGCAGGGTGCGTTCGACTGGGACAACATCGGTGATCGTCAGTCGGTGTTCGAAGACAAATCCCCCTTCGCCGCGTACTTGCCACCCGGCAGTCAGGCGCAAGTCGTCGCCCTGAGCGATGTGCAAATTGCCGTGTGTGCCGCGCCCGGTTCAACGAGCAACGGCCTCGGTCCACGGCTGATCAAACCCGACAGCATGAAGCGCAGCGTGCGCGGCAAAGGCGCCAACACCCGTTACGTCTGCGACATTCTGCCGGACACCGAACCGGCCCATTCGCTGCTGGTGGTGGAAGTGCGCACGCCGTCGGGTCACTCGTCGAGCTACCCGCCGCACAAGCACGACACCGACGATTTGCCGCACCAGAGTTTTCTCGAAGAAACCTATTACCACCAGATTAATCCGCCCCAGGGCTTCGTGTTTCAGCGGGTCTACACCGACGATCGCAGCATCGATCAGGCCATGGCCGTGGAAAACAGCGACCTCGTGGTCGTGCCCAAGGGTTACCACCCGGTCAGCGTGCCGTACGGCTACGAGTCGTATTACCTGAACGTGATGGCCGGCCCGAAACGTGTCTGGCAGTTCCATAACGATCCGCAGCACAGCTGGCTGCTGGATCTCTGAACTAAAAAGCCTGAATTCCAACCTCTGCACGGAGAACACGATCAATGAGCAACGCCCCGGTCATCGGCCATTACATCCACGGTCAAGTGCAAGACAGCAGCAGCGAACGGTTCAGTAACGTCTTCAACCCGGCCACCGGCAGCGTCCAGGCGCGCGTCGGGCTGGCCAGCCAGAAGACCGTAGACGAAGCCGTCGCCTCGGCCCTGAAAGCCTTTCCGGCCTGGTCCGAACAATCGTCCCTGCGCCGTTCGCGGGTGATGTTCAAGTTCAAGGAATTGCTCGACCAACATCACGATGAGCTGGCAGAAATCATCAGCCGCGAACACGGCAAAGTGTTTTCGGACGCCAAGGGCGAAGTCACCCGGGGCATCGAAATCGTCGAGTACGCCTGCGGTGCGCCGAACCTGCTGAAAACCGAGTTCAGCGACAACATCGGTGGCGGCATCGATAACTGGAACCTGCGTCAACCGCTGGGCGTGTGTGCCGGCGTGACGCCGTTCAACTTCCCGGTGATGGTGCCGCTGTGGATGATCCCGCTGGCGCTCGTCACCGGTAACTGCTTCATCCTCAAGCCGTCCGAGCGCGATCCGTCCGCCAGTGTGCTGATGGCCCGTCTGTTGAGCGAAGCCGGTTTGCCGGACGGTGTGTTCAACGTGGTTCAGGGTGACAAGACCGCCGTCGACGCGTTGCTGCAACACCCGGACATCGAGGCGATTTCCTTTGTCGGCTCGACGCCGATTGCCGAGTACATCCACCAGCAAGCCACCTCGCGCGGCAAGCGCGTGCAGGCCCTGGGCGGGGCGAAAAATCACATGATCATCATGCCTGACGCAGATCTGGATCAAGCTGCGGATGCCTTGATCGGTGCCGCTTACGGCTCGGCCGGCGAGCGCTGCATGGCGATTTCGATTGCCGTGGCGGTGGGCGATGTCGGCGACCAGTTGATTGCCAAACTGCTGCCGCGTATCGATCAACTGAAAGTCGGCAACGGCCTGAAAGGCGACAGCGACATGGGGCCGCTGGTGACCGCCGAGCACAAGGCCAAAGTCGAAGGTTTCATCGATGAAGGCGTGGCCCAGGGCGCGCAGCTGATTGTCGATGGCCGCAACTTCAAGGTGCCGGGCGCCGAGAACGGCTTCTTCGTCGGCGCGACGCTGTTCGACAACGTCACGACCGAGATGAGCATCTACCAACAGGAAATTTTCGGCCCGGTGCTGGGCATCGTGCGGGTGCCGGACTTCGCCAGCGCCGTCGCGTTGATCAACGCCCACGAGTTCGGTAACGGCGTGTCCTGTTTCACCCGCGACGGCGGCATCGCCCGAGCCTTCGCCCGCACGATCAAGGTCGGCATGGTCGGCATCAACGTGCCGATTCCGGTGCCGATGGCCTGGCATTCCTTCGGTGGCTGGAAACGTTCGCTGTTCGGCGATCACCACGCTTACGGCGAAGAAGGTATCCGCTTCTATAGCCGCTACAAAAGCGTGATGCAGCGCTGGCCCGACAGCATCGCCAAGGGCCCTGAGTTCAGCATGCCGACGGCCAACTAATTCACCTGTGCGGAGAACAACAATAATGAGCAAACCCCTGCGTTTCGCCCTGAACCGTATGGTCGCCCCACGTTTGTCCCTGCCGGCGTTCATCGAGTTGGCGGTGACCCTCAAGGCCGACGCCATCGAAATTCGCAACGACCTTAAAGGTGTCGAGATCGAAGACGGCACCGCACCCGAGCGCGTCCGTGAGTTGTGTGCCGCCAAAGGCATTACGGTGCTGTCGATCAACGCGCTGTATCCGTTTGATGTGTGGAATGACGAGCGCCGTGCACAGGCCTTGAAGCTGGCCACTTATGCACGTGATTGCGGCGCTCAAGGGTTGGTAATGTGTCCGCTCAATGACCGTGAGGACCCGCGTAATGAGGCCGCACGTGCTTCGGGTCTGCGCACGGCGTTGACTGAACTGGCGCCGATTCTGCGCGAACACGGCATTCTCGGTTTCATCGAGCCGCTGGGTTTCGAGGAATGCTCGCTGCGCCGTAAACGCACGGCAGTGGACGCGATCAAGGCCATCGGCGGGCTGGATGTGTTCCGTCTGGTTCACGACACCTTTCACCATCACCTGGCCAGCGAGCATGAGTTCTTCCCCGAGCTGACCGGGTTGGTGCACATCTCCGGTGTCGAGGATGCCGAGGCACCGTTGGCGACCATTCGCGACGGGCACCGGGTGCTGGTGGGCGAGGGCGACATCCTTGGCAACGCGGCGCAAATCGACACCTTGCTAAGCAGCGGTTACAGCGGCTACCTGTCGTTCGAGCCGTTTGCCGACAGCGTCCATGGCCTGGCGGATATCCAGCAGGCGATCGGCGCGAGCATGGATCACCTGCAAAAATCCCTGGCCTGACACTGTTATCAGGTTGAAGGAGATCCAATGTGGGAGCGGGCTTGCTCGCGAAGACGGCGGCACATCCAATATTGATGTCGCCTGACACACAGCCTTCGCGAGCAAGCCCGCTCCCACAGTTGATCGCATTTCACAGCACACACCGGATTTAGCTTCAAAGGAAGGTGCAAGCATGACTACGACACGACTGACCATGGCCCAGGCCCTGGTGAAATTCCTCGATAACCAGTACATCGAGGTCGATGGGGTTCAAAGCAAATTCGTCGCCGGGATCTTTACCATTTTCGGCCACGGCAACGTGCTGGGCCTGGGCCAGGCCCTGGAGCAGGACAGCGGCGACCTGATCGTCCATCAGGGTCGCAACGAGCAAGGCATGGCCCACGCGGCCATCGGTTTCGCCAAGCAACACCTGCGGCGCAAGATCTACGCCTGCTCCTCATCGGTAGGGCCGGGCGCGGCGAACATGCTGACCGCCGCCGCGACGGCCACTGCCAACCGCATTCCCTTGCTGTTGTTGCCCGGTGATGTCTATGCCTGTCGTCAACCCGACCCGGTGCTGCAACAGATCGAGCAGTTCCACGACCTGAGCATCAGCACCAACGATGCGTTCAAGGCTGTCAGCAAATACTGGGACCGCATCAACCGTCCCGAGCAACTCATGACGGCGGCGATCCACGCCATGCGCGTGCTCACCGATCCTGCCGAAACCGGCGCGGTGACCCTGGCCTTGCCGCAAGACGTGCAGGCCGAGGCCTACGACTACCCCGATTACTTCCTGCAAAAACGCGTGCACCGCATCGAGCGTCGTCCGGCGACTGAAGCGATGCTGGGTGATGCGCTGGCGCTGTTCAAAGGCAAGCGCAAGCCGCTGATCATTTGCGGTGGCGGGGTCAGATACTCCGGCGCCAATTCCGCGTTGCAAGCGTTTGCCGAACGCTTCGATATTCCTTTCGCCGAAACCCAGGCTGGCAAGAGTGCGGTGGTGTCCAGTCATCCGCTGAACGTTGGCGGGATCGGTGAAACCGGCTGCCTGGCGGCGAATCTGTTGGCCAAGGATGCGGATCTGATCATCGGTGTCGGCACCCGCTACAGCGATTTCACCACCGCGTCGAAATCCCTGTTCCAGCATCCGGGCGTGCAATTTCTCAACCTCAACATCAGCCCCTGCGATGCCTTGAAGCTCGACGGCGTGCAACTGTTGGCGGACGCCAAAGTCGGCTTGCAAGCCTTGGCTGAAGCCTTGGGCGATTACCGTTCTGCGTGGGGCGATCAACCGCGACAGGCCAAGGCGCAACTGGACGAGGAAGTCGACCGTATCTATCAGGTCGAATACCAGGACAAAGACTTCATCCCGGAAATCAACGACCACATGGACCCGGCGGTGCTGCGCGAATTCATCGAGCTGACCGGTTCCTGCCTGACCCAGAGCCGCGTGCTCGGCGTGCTCAATGAAACCCTCGCCGATGACGCGGTGATTGTCGCCGCCGCCGGCAGCCTGCCCGGCGACTTGCAGCGCAGCTGGCGCAGCAAGGGCGTGAACACCTATCACGTCGAGTACGGCTATTCCTGCATGGGTTACGAGGTCAACGCCGCACTGGGCGTGAAACTCGCCGAGCCGGATCGAGAGGTCTACGCGCTGGTTGGCGACGGCTCTTACATGATGCTGCATTCCGAACTGGCGACCTCGATTCAGGAGCGCCGCAAGATCAACGTGGTGTTGCTCGACAACATGACTTTCGGTTGCATCAACAACCTGCAGATGGAACACGGCATGGACAGCTTCGGCACCGAGTTCCGGTTCCGCAACCCGGAAACCGGCAAGCTCGACGGCGGTTTCGTGCCGGTGGATTTCGCCATGAGCGCGGCGGCCTATGGCTGCAAAACTTACAAGGTGAACACGGTCGAAGAACTGAACGCGGCATTGGCCGATGCGCGCCTGCAGACGGTGTCGACGCTGATCGACATCAAGGTCTTGCCCAAAACCATGATTCACAAATACCTGTCGTGGTGGCGGGTCGGCGTGGCGCAAGTCTCCACCAGCGCCCGCACCGATGCGGTGGCCAAGACCCTGAATGAACGACTGGCCAAGGCCCGTCAGTACTGATTGCCCCTGATACCAACAACAAATTTTCACAGGAGAATCTTCATGTCCTTGCTCTCTAATTCACTGCGGATCGGCGTCATCGGCACCGGGGCCATCGGCCAGGATCACATTCGTCGTTGCAGCCAGACATTGCTCAATAGCCAGGTAGTAGCTGTAACCGACATCAACTTGCAGCAAGCCGCGAAGGTCGTTTCCGACCTGAAGCTGACCGCCGAGGTCTATCCCGACGGCCACGCGCTGATCAAGGCGCCGGAGGTCGAAGCGATCCTCGTCACCTCCTGGGGCCCGAGCCACGAAGAGTTCGTGCTGGCGGCGATTGCAGCGGGTAAGCCGGTGTTCTGCGAGAAGCCGCTGGCGGTCACCGCTGAAGGCTGCCGCAAAATCGTCGAGGCCGAAGTGGCCCACGGCAAACGCCTGGTGCAGGTCGGTTTTATGCGCCCGTATGACGAAGGCTATCGGGCACTGAAAGCCGTGATCGACAGTGGTCAGATTGGTGAGCCATTGATGTTGCACTGCGCGCACCGCAACCCGACCGTGGGTGAAAACTACAAGACCGACATGGCGATCACCGACACGCTGATCCATGAACTGGACGTGTTGCGCTGGTTGCTCGATGACGACTACGTGTCGGTACAGGTGGTGTTCCCGCGCAAGACCAGCAAGGCCCACGCCCATTTGAAAGACCCGCAGATCGTCCTGCTGGAAACCGCCAAGGGCACGCGCATCGACGTGGAAGTGTTCGTTAATTGCCAATACGGCTACGACATCCAGTGCGAAGTGGTGGGGGAGACCGGCATCGCCAAACTGCCAGAGCCGTCGCAGGTTCAGTTGCGCAGCGGGGCGAAGTTGTCCAACGCGATTCTGATGGACTGGAAGGACCGGTTCATCGCCGCGTATGACGTTGAGTTGCAGGCGTTCATCGATGGCGTGCGGGCCGGGCAGGTTGGCGGTCCTTCGGCGTGGGATGGCTTCGCCGCTGCCGTCGCAGCAGACGCGTGCATCGAAGCACAGAACAGCGGCCAGATCGTCAAAGTTGCTCTCCCTGACCGCCCACATTTCTACGGCTAAACCCCGATCCAATGTGGGAGCGGCGGTGCGACGATTCGACTTGCTCGCGAAGGCGTCAGAACAGTCAACATTGATGTCGTCTGACACACCGCTTTCGCGAGCAAGCCCGCTCCCACAGGGGGTTGTGTCAAGGCTGAGGCCTTGTGAAGGAGAACAAAAACATGCGCATCGCACTAGACCCCTACATGTACCGCACCCTGTCCCTGGGCAAGATGGTCGATAAGGTCGCTGAACTCGGTTATGAACACATCGAACTCTCGCCCCGGGAAGATTTCCTGCCGTTCTACAAAGCACCGCGGGTCGACAAGGCGCGGATCAAGGAATTTCGCAAAGCCCTGAGTGATACCGGGGTCAAACTCTCTTCCTTGTTACCGATGTACCACTGGGCCGCCGCCGACGAAGGTTTGCGCGTGGCCGCAGTGCGCAACTGGAGGCGGGCGATCCAGATTGCCGTGGAGATGGACTGCGAACTGGTCAACACCGAGTTCACCGGCCAGTCGGACAATCCGCTGGTGTGCGAGAACCAGTTCATGCGCTCCATGGATGAGCTGATCCCGGAGTTCGAGCGCGAAGGTATCAAGCTCGATATTCAGGCGCACCCATATGATTTCTGCGAGCGCAACAACGAGTCGGTGGACATCATTCGCGGTCTGGACCGTGACTGGATCAACTACCTTTACGCGGCGCCGCACACCTTCTTCTATGACGACGGCAAAGGCGATATTACTTCGATGCTCAAGTATGCCGGGTCGAAGCTGAGCCACCTGATTATCGCCGACACCTACAACCACAAGGCATCTTCGGGCTTGCGCTACATCGTCAACCCGCCGGGTGTCACCGCCACCGTGCACCAGCATCTGGACATCGGTCAGGGCGAAGTCGATTGGGACGCGTTTTTCGGTACCCTGCGCGAGATCAAGTTCGATGGCATTGCAACCGTCTCGGTGTTTGCCTGGGAAGACCGGCCGGATGAGTCCAACCGGATGATGCTCGAACGCGTCAAAAGCGAACTCTGCCAATAACCGACCTTACACAAAACCTGTGGGAGCGGGCTTGCTCGCGAAGACGGCGGCACATTCAACATTGATGTCGCCTGACATATTGCCTTCGCGAGCAAGCCCGCTCCCACAGGGTCCGCGTTCTATAAGGAGAATGTTTTCATGCGTATCGGACTTGTCGGTTATGGCCATGGTGGCCGGTTTTTCCATGCTCCGCTGATCAGCAGTTTGCCGGCGGCGACGTTCGTCGGTGTGGTCACCCGTTCACCGGAACGCCGACAGTTGCTGGCGGCCGAGCACCCAGGGGTGCCAGCGTTCAACAGCATCGGCCAACTGGTGGAGGCCGGGATCGATGTGCTGGTGGTGTCCACACCGCTCAAGGGCCGTCCGGCGCTGGTGCTCGATGGCATCGAACACGGTGTGGCGGTGGTCAGCGACAAACCGTTCGCCGCTGACGCGCAGCAAGCCCAAACCCTGATCACCATGGCCGAGCGCCAGGGTGTGCAGCTCAGCGTCTATCAGAACCGGCGTTGGGATTCGGACTTCCTGACCGTGCGCAAACTCATCGAATCCGGTGCGCTGGGCCAGGTCACCCGTTTCGAATCGCGGATCGAGCGTTACTCGCCGCAGGCGGTGAACAACGGCAGTGGCGGTGGCTTCCTGCGCGATCTCGGTAGCCATCTGGTGGATCAGGCGTTGCTGTTGTTCGGCCCAGTGACACGGGTCTACGCCGAGCTGGATTACCTGGAAAAAGGCCAGGCCTTCGATAACGGCTTCTTTATGGCCCTGACCCATGCCAGTGGCGTCACCTCCCACTTGGGCGGCAGTTGCCTGCAAAACACCCCCGGCCCGCGCTTTCGGGTAACCGGCAGCCAAGGTTGCTACAGCGTTGATGGTCTGGACGGGCAAGAAGCATCGGCACTCGCCGGGTTCTCGCCGAAATCCGAAGGAGAACGCTGGGGCGTTGAAGAACATCGCCGCTGGGGCTGGTTCGAACAGGGCGAAGTGCGCGAGCGGGTTCCCTCCGAGCGCGGTTGCTGGAATCAGTTCTATTTACAGCTACAAACCGCGTTGCAGAGCGGTGGCCCACTGCCTGTGGATGCCCGTGATGCACTGGCGACCACCCGCGTGCTAGACGCTGCGCGACTGAGCGCCGAGCGGCATCAAGTGGTGGCATTGAGCCCGTTTGGGAGCCATGGAATAAAATCAGAATAAAATTCTAAAATGAGTTGATATAGAAATTATTTTCTAATAAAGTCATTTTCAGCGACCTGCCTCGCAACCTGTTTCAACCCTTTTCCCGCTTGCCTGCTTACTGAAATCGTCACGCCTTATCCATAAAACCAACAAGAATGTGGAGAAAGACTTTTCATGAAGACCAAGATCCGTTTCGCCTCACTCGCCTTGTCCCTGATGTTCGCCAGCGGCGCTGCACTCGCTGACATGAAGATCGGCGTCAGCATGTCCCAATTCGATGACACCTGGCTGACCTACCTGCGCGAATCCATGGACACAAAAGCCAAATCCTATCCCGATGGCGTCAAGCTGCAGTTCGAAGACGCGCGCAGCGACGTGGTCCGGCAGTTGAGCCAGGTAGAAAGCTTCATCAGCCAGAAGGTCGACGCCATCGTGGTCAACCCGGTGGATACCGCGGCCACCAAAAAAATCACCGAATCGGCGGTCAAGGCCGGCATTCCGCTGGTGTACGTCAATCGCCGTCCCGATGACCTGAACCTGCCCAAAGGCGTGGTCACTGTCGCCTCCAACGACCTGGAGGCCGGTCAAATGCAAATGCAATATCTGGCCGACAAGATGGGCGGCAAGGGCGACATCGTGATTCTGCTGGGCGACCTCGCGAACAACTCCACCACCAACCGCACCAAGGGCGTGAAAGAGGTGCTGGCCAAGTACCCGAACATCAAGATCGAGCAAGAGCAGACCGGCATCTGGTCGCGGGACAAGGGCATGACCCTGGTCAACGACTGGCTGACCCAGGGCCGCAAGTTCGACGCGGTCGTCTCCAACAACGACGAGATGGCGATTGGCGCCGCGATGGCCCTGCAACAGGCCGGAGTGGAAAAGGGCAGTATCCTGATCGCCGGTGTCGACGGTACGCCTGACGGTTTGAACGCGGTGAAGAAGGGCTCTCTGGTCGTCTCGGTGTTCCAGGACGCCAAGGGTCAGGCCGATGGTTCGATCGAGACGGCAGTGAAAATGGCCAAAAACGAGCCGGTCGAGCCGGCCGTGTGGGTGCCGTATCGCTTGATTACGCTGCAAAACGTTGACCAGTTCAAATAGTCCGTCCGTTCAATAAAAACAATAAACACGCAAGGTTGCGACCGCGACCTTGCTGATGGAGTACCTGATCATGTTCGCTTCAGCGACTGCTTCGAGCACCCCGTTGGTGGGTATCCAGCCAGCTGCAACACCTGTCGATGAGCCGTACCTGCTGGAGATCATCAACGTCAGCAAGGGATTTCCCGGTGTGGTGGCCTTGTCCGATGTGCAGCTTCGGGTACGCCCCGGTACCGTGCTGGCCTTGATGGGCGAGAACGGCGCGGGCAAATCCACCCTGATGAAAATCATCGCCGGCATCTACCAGCCGGACGCCGGCGAACTGCGCCTGCGGGGCAAACCGGTGGTTTTCGAAACGCCATTGGCTGCGCTCCAGGCCGGGATCGCGATGATCCACCAGGAACTCAACCTGATGCCGCACATGAGCATCGCCGAGAACATCTGGATCGGCCGTGAGCAGCTCAACGGTTTCCACATGATCGACCACCGTGAAATGCACCGCTGCACGGCGAAACTGCTGGAACGCCTGCGGATCAATCTCGATCCGGAGGAACAGGTCGGCAACCTGAGCATCGCCGAACGGCAGATGGTCGAGATCGCCAAAGCCGTGTCCTACGATTCCGACATTCTGATCATGGATGAACCGACCTCGGCCATCACCGACAAGGAAGTTGCGCATCTGTTCTCGATCATTGCCGACCTCAAGAGTCAGGGCAAAGGCATCATCTACATCACCCACAAAATGAACGAAGTGTTCAGCATCGCCGATGAAGTGGCGGTGTTCCGTGACGGCGCTTACATCGGCTTGCAGAGGGCCGACAGCATGGACGGCGACAGCCTGATTTCGATGATGGTCGGCCGCGAGCTGAGCCAGTTGTTCCCGGTGCGCGAACAGCCGATCGGCGATCTGCTGCTGTCGGTGCGCGACCTAAAACTGGACGGCATTTTCAAGGATGTTTCCTTCGATCTGCATGCCGGCGAGATCCTCGGCATCGCCGGGTTGATGGGCTCGGGACGGACCAACGTCGCCGAGGCGATTTTCGGCATTACCCCGAGCGACGGTGGCGAGATTCGTCTCGACGGCGAAGTGGTGCGCATCAGCGATCCGCACATGGCGATCGAGAAGGGCTTCGCGTTACTGACCGAAGATCGCAAGCTCAGCGGCCTGTTCCCGTGCCTGTCGGTGCTGGAGAACATGGAAATGGCGGTGTTGCCGCATTACGCCGGCCACGGTTTCATCCAGCAAAAAGCCCTGCGCGCCTTGTGCGAAGACATGTGCAAGAAGCTGCGGGTGAAAACCCCGTCGCTGGAGCAGTGCATCGACACCTTGTCCGGCGGTAATCAGCAGAAAGCCTTGCTGGCTCGCTGGCTGATGACCAATCCACGGATCCTGATTCTCGACGAGCCGACCCGCGGTATCGACGTCGGCGCCAAGGCCGAGATCTACCGGCTCATCTCCTACCTCGCCAGCGAAGGCATGGCGGTGATCATGATTTCCTCGGAACTGCCGGAAGTGCTCGGCATGAGCGACCGGGTGATGGTCATGCACGAGGGCGACCTGATGGGCACCCTCGACCGCAGCGAAGCGACCCAGGAACGAGTGATGCAATTGGCCTCGGGCATGTCCGCGGTTCACTAAACAAGGGAGAACGCAGTTCTGTGGCGAGGGAGCTTGCTCCCGCTCGAGTGCGCAGCGCTCGCCAGATCTACGGTAAGTCCGAGAACTTGGGGCCGCTTCGCAGCCCAGCGGGAGCAAGCTCCCTCGCCACAGGGTATGTATTCGATGCCGGATTTTTTAGAAGGGTGAGTGTTTATGAACGCGATACTGGAAAACAAGCCAGCAACGGCACCGGTCAAGAGTCGCCGGCGCTTTCCGACCGAGTTGAGTATTTTCCTGGTGCTGATTGGCATCGGCCTGGTCTTTGAAGTGTTTGGCTGGATCGTGCGCGACCAGAGCTTCCTGATGAACTCCCAGCGTCTGGTGTTGATGATCCTGCAGGTGTCGATTATCGGTCTGCTGGCGATCGGCGTGACCCAGGTCATCATCACCACGGGCATTGACCTGTCCTCCGGCTCGGTGCTGGCGCTGTCGGCGATGATCGCTGCCAGTCTGGCCCAGACGTCGGATTTCGCCCGGGCGGTGTTCCCGTCGCTGACTGACTTGCCAGTGTGGATCCCGGTGATTGCCGGGCTCGGGGTGGGGCTGCTGGCGGGGGCGATCAACGGCAGCATCATTGCCATCACCGGTATCCCGCCGTTCATTGCCACCCTCGGCATGATGGTCTCGGCTCGTGGCCTCGCGCGTTACTACACCGAAGGCCAACCGGTGAGCATGCTCTCGGATTCCTACACGGCGATCGGACACGGCGCGATGCCGGTGATCATTTTCCTGGTGGTCGCGGTGATCTTTCACATCGCCCTGCGTTACACCAAGTACGGCAAATACACCTACGCCATCGGCGGCAACATGCAGGCGGCGCGTACTTCGGGGATCAACGTCAAGCGGCATCTGGTGATCGTCTACAGCATCGCCGGGTTGCTGGCAGGCCTGGCGGGTGTGGTGGCGTCGGCACGGGCCGCGACCGGGCAGGCCGGGATGGGCATGTCTTACGAGCTGGACGCGATTGCCGCAGCAGTGATCGGCGGCACCAGCCTGGCCGGCGGAGTAGGGCGCATCACCGGCACGGTCATCGGCGCACTGATCCTCGGGGTCATGGCCAGCGGTTTCACCTTTGTCGGCGTCGATGCCTACATTCAGGACATTATCAAAGGCCTGATCATCGTGGTCGCAGTGGTCATCGATCAGTACCGCAACAAGCGCAAACTCAAGCGCTGAGCCTCGGATAAAGCAGCCAATACGCCACGCCTGACCCGCGTGGCGTAGCCATTTGTCTTCTATATACAGCCGCACGATTGAATTTCTTGCTATAAACGCACTCCGATAACCACCGAAAAGACTGCCATCGAGCACTTTCAGGGCTTTGTCGGACAAATTCGCTGTCTTTTCAGTTGCTGAGGCCTCAAGTCGGCCTTAGACTGCCGCCCCTCGTAAATTGAGTGCCGGGTGGCGCTTGGAATTACACGGCGCCGTTCCGATGGCCAACCCAGGTCCGCCGGAACGCTCCCTAATTCGCCTTAATGCACGTTTTTTTATAGAGATATCAATGACAAAGGACAAGTTGCTGGCCATGCCGGCGGATGACTACATGAATGCCGAGCAACATGCTTTTTTCTCTGAGCTGTTGCAGAACATGAAAGTCGAAACCCATGAGCGCATCGAACAGAACCGCATCGCCATCGAAAGCCTGGACACCCCGGCCGATCCGGCCGACGCTGCTTCTGTTGAAGAAGAGCGCACCTGGCTGGTGAACGCGATCGATCGCGACCAGCGCATGCTGCCTCAGTTGGAACAGGCTCTGGAACGCATCAAGGAAGACAGCTTTGGCTGGTGCGACGACAGCGGCGAGGCCATTGGCCTGAAGCGCCTGCTGATCAGCCCGACCACCAAGTACTGCATCGAAGCTCAAGAGCGTCACGAACAGATCGACAAGCACCAGCGTCAGGCCTGATTTCGTAACGCCCCGCATCGCGGGCAAGCCTCACTCCTGTCAGGAGTGGGGGGGCGCCTAGCCCTTGCCCGCGATGCTTTTTTTCGTCTGCGAAAAACCCGCGCACTTCTATTGATCTGCTGCAATGCCCACTACTAATGGACCATAGATAATGGCCTTGTAGTGGCGTTTAATGCCGATACAACAATTAGAATTATGGGTGGGGTGACGAAGATGACGCGTGACGGATCTCTGGTTGCAGCAGCATCTGCACCCGTGTTTTTGCCGAAAAACCTTTGGCTGACGCCGACCCTGCAAAGCATCGCCCTGATGCTCTTGTTGTGCGGCATGACGTTGGGCGGCTGGTCGCTTTACCTTGGCCTGCCATTGGCGGTGCTGGTGATCTGGCTACCTCGCTTGCGCTCGCGCGCCCTCCCTGAGGCAACCCCCGTCGACAGCGCCAGCGCGATTGCCGAGTTGACTCGCGATCTTTCCTACACCACCAGTCATAACGCGTTGTCTGCCGCCGGTGTGGCCTTTTCGGTCAAGCAACTGGCCGACAAACTGCAATCGCAGCTCGGTGCCGCGGCGCAGATTGTCAGCAACGCCGAAGTGATGATCGCGACCGAACAAGCCACCTCGACACTCAGCCGGGAAGCGCTCAGTGCGGCCAGCGAGGCACATCGCAGCAGCGCGGCAGGGCGTACGGAACTGATCGAGTCCATCGCCCGTATGCATCAACTCAGTCAGCGCGCCAGTAACAGCCGTGAACTGATCGAAGCCCTGAGCCTGCGCAGTGATGATATCCAGCGGGTCACCCTGGTGATCCAGTCCATCGCCAGCCAGACCAATCTGTTGGCATTGAACGCGGCGATCGAGGCGGCGCGGGCCGGGGAGCATGGTCGCGGATTTGCGGTGGTGGCCGATGAGGTTCGCGGTCTGGCCGCGCGCACGGCGACGGCCACCGGCGAAGTCGGGGAAATGGTCGCTGATATTCAGCAACGCACCGCGCAAGTGGTGGAGCAGATCCGTCAACTGTCCAGCGACCTCGACACCGGTGTCGAGCAGGTCGAACACACCGGTCAGCATCTGGAGAACATTGCGCGTCTGGCTGCCGGCGTCGAAAGCCAGGTCGGGGAAATCGCCAGGGGCGCCGACACCAACCGCGAACAACTCGATAGCCTGTTTCACGCCATCGAACAGATGCGCAGCGACCTGGCGATCAGCGACCAGCAGACCCAGCGCCTGGCCCAGGCCGCGGTGCAAATGGAAGGTCAGGCCGAAACCATCAGCGAACGCCTCGCCGAAGTCGGGCTGGATGACTATCACCAACGGATTTATGACCTGGCCCGCGAAGGCGCAAGTCAGATTGCGGCGCGCTTTGAAACGGATATCGACGAGGGCCGGGTCAGCCTCGATGACCTGTTTGACCGCAATTACCAAACCATTCCCAACACCAGCCCGGCCAAATTCCAGACCCGCTTCGATCGTTACGCCGATCAAGTCTTGCCGACGATCCAGGAACCCTTGTTGCCGCGCCATGAAGGCCTGGTGTTCGCCATCGCCTGTACGCAGCAGGGCTATGTGCCGACCCACAACAAGGTCTTCAGTCAACCCCTGACCGGTGATGCGCAGGTCGATACCCTGCAAAACCGCACCAAACGCAAATTCGCCGATCGCACCGGGATTCGCTGCGGTAGCCATCAGCAGGCTGTACTGCTGCAAACCTACACCCGCGATACCGGTGAGCTGATGCACGACCTCTCGGTGCCGATCATGCTCAAGGGCCGGCATTGGGGTGGTTTGCGATTGGGTTACAAGCCGGAAAGCCCTCGTTGAGGCCCCTCCCTGTAGGAGCTGTCGAGTGCAACGAGGCTGCGATCTTTTGATCTTCGCTTTTAAACCATCAAAAGATCGCAGCCTCGTTGCACTCGACAGCTCCTACAGGGGAATGCATGCACTAGTCGCGATGCAGGCTAGTGGATCTGATGCATGCGCAGGTTCAGGTCGTCGACCACCCGCGCCCAATCCGCGTCTTCACGCAATTGTTCTTTCAGGAAGCCGGCTTGCTGCGGGGTCCAGATCTCGGCATCAATGAGTTTCTTGTCGTCGGCCAGGGGTGAATGACTGGCAATGAAATCGTCGATGGCCTTCTCGCTGGAGTCCAGACCGAGTTGGTCGAACAAGCCTTTCAAGTCATGTGTCGGTGAATCCATGTTCATCTCCTTGCGGGTCGCGTCGAGTGCGAGATCTGAGGCGCGGCTTCATTGCATCTGAGGGAGCCGCGCTTCAGGAGTTCGATGGCGATGTTCGTAAGCAAAAATGAGCATAGACTGCAAACCGACTATCAGGCTTTCAATGCGCCTTCATCGACCGCAACCTTCAGCGCCTTGGCGGCATCCTGGGCGGCAACGGCGGCGACGTCCGAGGTCTTGAACCAGCGATCCTTCTCGACCTGGTGATAGGTCACGGTGGTTAGCGGTGGTTTGGCGCGCATGATAATGACTGCCTGGAATTCGCCTTCGACTTCTCTGGCTTCGCCCCGGATAAAAAATTCACCGATATCAAATTCCGTCACGTAGCAGCCTTCCTTTGAAATATTCTGTTGTTTTGAACGCCGCCCACCCTGGGGACGGGTTTCATTGGTCGGGCAGTATGGCAGTAGTTGCATGCTGGCGGCTGAGTTAAGTCGCCGGCATGACGAAGCGTCTATGGAAATGAATGTGGCGGGACCGTCAACCGCGTAATTCGAGCGAGCGGGCAAGGGCGCAGGCTTCGTTATGATTGCCGCGGAAACCTCTGACGCGGCCGGTGGAAATTTCCTTGATATGAAAAAAGGCATTGCCGGCCAAAATGACCTGAAAGCGTGGCCGGGCGAGCTCTTCAGGGTAGTATTCATGTGGTTGAAACATCCCTGGGGGCAGTGTCCTCGAGCTGTTTGTATTGGGCGCCTGAGGGTGAGCAAAATGTGTCAGCGTGCACATATGAAGTCCTTTTCGTTGTTTTACCGACGTGCGTACGTGGTTTTGGGTAGTCTCGATGAGCATCGCTGCTCTAGAATCACCGTCAGTGTTTGGCGATCGATGTTCATCTAAAGCAATTTTTTGCTGGCGATATGTCGGAAAAGTGCTTTTTTTAAAGAGTTTTTTCCCTAAAGTTGGTAGTCCCGTTTTTCTGGCCGTCAGAAGGGCTTTTTCCTTCAACCTCTGACGAACGCCAGGCAAGACGACGTGAGTGTTGTTCCAGTAGTCTTCTCAAACCTCGCGATGGATGAGCCCTCTGCTCGTTTCAGGATTTCAACCCGGGTCATTTGGCTACACCTTCGGCATTGCCGCTTTTTTCTGCTGTGCGCTGTTTTCCTGCGTGCAGCATCATTTTCAGATGTGGGGATGTTTCCTTGGCAGTAAGTAATCTCGATATGCATGCTTTGTTCGTGCTGGGTGATTTGCGCGCAAAGCTGGTTAAACAGTTCCAGTCTCGTTTTGTTTACATCACCGAACAGAACGCTGAAGGCATTTACATTGCCGAGATCGATACCGAAGAGGCGCTGGTGGTTGATGACAAACCAGGGCTTAAACTCAAGGTCGGCGATCATTTCAGCGCCTCTGTATTACCCAGTCGCGAAGGCGGCAAGCTGGACATCAAGTTCCGCGAAATCAAATTGACGGTTTACGGCCTGGGTGATTACGCCTTCGTCACCACCGCTGATGGTCACGGGATCGTGTTCAAGGAAGGGCATAGCGTGGTGATGGTGTTCGCCGCTCACCAACAGTTGCAGGAAGGCCTGACCAAAACCCTGAAAGCCGTGACCGCCAAGGCGGCCAAGTGGCGCAAAGGGGAACTGGTCACCTTCAAGGCCAGCGAATAATGACCCTGACCCGCGCCGACTTCCACCAACAGAACCAGGCCAGTGCGCAAGCCGAAGCCCAGCGGCTGTTCGGCCAGAAGGCTGTTTTGCAAGGTGCATGGCTGGGTTGGGTGGCGTCACAGATCTATACGTTGCGTCCGGCGGAGTACGCCAGCATGGTACGAAGAGCGCTGGCGCGCTTGCAGGAACCTCCCGAAAACTGATTGACCTCCCTCGAAAGCAGGAACCTCTACTACAGTCAGTGGACTGAGTATTCAGAGGCTTTGCGGTCTTCTGCCAGGCCATCCTGCTATTGCTGTGAACAGCGCGAGGTGCAAAAGCATGAACGGATTTCGACGGTTGCTGGCCGCTACCCTGGCCACTTTCGGTTTGTTGGCTTCACCCGTTCCGGTGTTCGCTGCCCAGGCGCCGATCCACTTCGCCGACCTGAACTGGGAAAGCGGCAGCCTGATTACCGATATCCTGCGGATCATCGTCGAGAAGGGCTACGGGCTGCCGACCGACACCTTGCCGGGGACAACCATCACCCTGGAGACCGCACTGGCCAACAATGACATTCAGGTCATTGGCGAAGAATGGGCCGGTCGCAGTCCGGTCTGGGTCAAGGCTGAGGCCGAAGGCAAAGTCGCGAGTCTCGGCGATACGGTCAAGGGCGCCACCGAAGGTTGGTGGGTGCCCGAATACGTGATCAAGGGCGACCCGGCGAAAGGCATCAAGCCGCTGGCGCCGGGCCTGCGCAGTGTCAGCGACCTGCCGAAATACAAGGGCGTGTTCAGCGATCCGGAAACGCCGGGCAAGGGGCGCTTCCTCAACAGCCCGATCGGCTGGACGTCGGAAGTAGTCAACAAACAGAAACTCAAGGCGTATGGGCTGGATGACAGCTATGTGAATTTTCGCAGCGGTTCAGGGGCAGCGCTGGATGCGGAGATCAGTTCTTCGATTCGTCGCGGCAAACCGGTGCTGTTCTATTACTGGTCGCCTACGCCGTTGCTCGGCCGCTTCAAACTGATTCAGCTCGAAGAGCCGCCGTTCGACGCCGATGCCTGGAAAACCCTGACCGACGCCGACAACCCGAATCCGAAACCGACTCGCTCACTGCCCTCGAAGCTGTCCATTGGCGTGTCCGCGCCATTCCAGAAGCAGTATCCGCAGATTGCCGAGTTCTTCACCAAGGTCGACTTGCCGATCGATCCATTGAACAGGGCGCTGGCCGAGATGAGCGAAAAACACACCCCGCCACGTCAAGCGGCGCAGGCGTTCATGAAGGCGCACCCGGACGTGTGGCAGGCCTGGGTGCCCAAGGATGTGGCGGATAAAGTCTCTGCCGAGTTGAAGTGATGGGGTGAGGCTGATGCCGCCTTCGCGAGCAAGCCCGCTCCCACAGGAGTACGCGATCAACTATGGGAGCGAGCTTGCTCGCGATACTTTTGTTTTTGCTTTTAGAATCGGGTTTGCACCGCCAACTCGAAGGTACGCGGTGTGCCGAGGTAATACGCCGGTGACACATGGGCAAACTCGGCATACACCTCATTGGTGAGGTTGCGCACCCGGCCGGTGACGGTGGTGTGTTGATCGACCTTGTAGCTGAGGAACGTTCCGTAGAGCGTGTACGACGGCACGGTCAGGGTGTTGGCGCTGTCGGCAAACACCGAGGCCACATACCGCGCGTCGACACCGCCCTGCCACTGCGGCGCGAAGTCATAGGTCAGCCACAGATTGCCGACCCGCTCCGGCACGTTGGTCGGAGTGTTGCCTTTGCGTGAAACCACCACACCCGCCGCATTCTTCTCGTTGAATTCGTCGTACTGCGCATCGACCCAGGCGAAGTTGCCTTCGGCCAACAGCTTGTCGGTGATCCTGAACGAACTGGCCAGTTCGATCCCTTTGGACGTCTGCTGACCCACTGGAATGCTGCTGGTCGGGTCCAGCGGATCGGTGATTGCGAAGTCCTTTCGCTCGATCGTGTAAGCCGCCACTGTCGCCGAGCCGCGGCCGTCCAGATAATCGAATTTACTGCCGACTTCCCATTGCTTGCCGGTGGACACGTCGAAGTCTTGCGTGCCGTTGGGCTGTTCGGCGGCGGTGCTGTATTGCACGTAGACGTTGGCTTGGGGAATGAATTGGTAAGTCAAGCCGACCCGACCGGTCACCGGCTCCCAGCTGCGCTTGAGGTGCCGAGGATTGCTGGCGGTCACGACCCGGTGGTTGGTCACGTCCAGGTCGATGTCGTCGTAACGCAGGCCGGTCAGCAGCGCGAGTTTGTCGGTGAGTGCCAAACGGTTCTCGGCGAACAGGGCTTTGGTGGTGACTTCGTTGGTCTTGTCGCTGACAAACCCCGGTTTGGTACCGGGGATGTCGTAGAAGTGACCCGGCTGAAAGTGATTCGGGTCGACGGTGCTGGCACCTTTGACGTTCAGCGGTGAGTTGGTGGTCTGGTTGACCTTGTACTCGAAGCCACCGGACCAGGTCGTGTCCAGCCCGAACAACGTGTTGTCGTGGCGCAGTTCGAACTGGTTGCCGTTCTGCTCGCCCTGATGCCGGACCTGATACGCCGTGGAGCGATTCACCGCACTGTTGTCGGCGTTGTACTGGTAGGTTTCGAGGTTGCGGTAATCGCGCTGGCTGTCGAGGTGGTAAAGGGTGTTGCGCAGGGTGGTGCTGTCGTTGATCCGGTAGTCGATGATCGAGCGCACCCAGATTGTGCGCTGCTCGTAGCGGCCGTCCTCGACGTTGTAGTTGTTGAATCGGTTGTGCTTGTCGATCTTCAATTCGCCGGCCTTGGGGTTGAGCACCGGGGTGCCCCAGTAAGGGCTGTCTTCGTGTTCATCCTGATATTCCAGGGCCAGGGTGTGGGACAGGTCGGGCGTCAGGTCGCTGAGTAGCGAGAACGCCACGCTCCATGCATCACGCTCCTGGCGGTCGATGTAGCCGTTGCCGGTGTTGTGGCTGACGTCGAGCCGCGCGTAGTGCTGCACGTCCGCGCTGGCATCGCTCAGGGCGTGGTTGAGGCCGAATGCGGTCTCGGTGGTGTCGTAACTGCCGTAGCTGACCCGGCCTTCGATGGCTTGCTCTTCACGTGTCGCCAGTTTGGTCACGTAGTTCAGCGAACCGCCCACGGAGCCCGCACCATTGATCAGCGATGACGGGCCGCCCACCAGTTCCACTCGATCATAGATCCAGGCGTCTACCGGCCGGGCGAGGCCGCCAGAGACATTGATGCCGTTGAACATCTGGGTGATCTGGCTGCTGGTGAAACCGCGATAGGAGACGAACCCACCGAAACCCGGCGGTGCGCTGGCGTTGACGCCCGGTAGGGTGTTGGCGGCGTCCTGGAAGTTCTGCGCGCCGTGGCGCTCGATGTCGTTGCGGTTGGCCACGGCCACCGAGGCAGGGGTTTCGCGCACGCTCAGGCCAAGCCGCGAGGCCATGCCGCTGGACTGATCCAGACTCAGCCCCGGCTCAGCTGCCGCTTCGCCGTCAATCGTAATGGGCGCGAGGTCGATCGTGGATTGCGCCCAGGCGTTTACAGACAGGCAGCCGAACAGGCTTGCCAGTAAAGGAATGCGTTTCATCGATGAATCCTGAATGCTTGACTAGGAAGCAGCGCACACGCCAACGCCACGCGTTGGCGAGGTGGGCTGATCGGAAAAGACGAAGAAATTCAGGCGACAGGCGGAGCGCGAGGATTGGCCGAGGGCCAGGTGAAGCGGGCAGGGAGGTCAGCATTGGCGACGACGGCCAAGGGCGGACTGTGTTGCTGCGGGAGGATCGCCAGGGTCAGGCTGGAATTGAGCGCCGGGCCCATGCCGCCGGTGGAGCACAACGGGCAGCCGAAGGCCTTGGACAAGGTCGGCAGTTTGTCTTCGGAGGTGTTCGACGAGGCCGGCAGCTGGGTGGCCGGGTCGACTGTACAGAACTGGCCGCCGATGCCGTTGAGCTGCATCCCGACCATTTGCCCGTGACCGATACTGCAGGCGAACACGTTGAACAGGACGCAGCAATAAAGCATCCAGGCCATCAATGTGCGATCAGTTCGGGCGAGTTTCATGGGGCGGCACTTTATCATCGCCGATGACGAATACCCTTACAAAATCGTTCAAGGAAGTTCATTCTGCTGCGACATTTCACGCTGGAAGTCCGAACATGAGCCTATTGATCGCGCAATGGATGGCTGCCATCTTCCTGTTGATCAGCCTGATCCACCTGTACTGGGCGGCAGGTGGCAAGTTAGGTAGCGAGGCGGCGGTCCCGCGAATATCCGCGGAGGATGGCGGGGGATCCAGGCCGGCCTTCAAGCCTTCGGGCTTCGCCACGTTGCTGGTGGCGGTCGGGTTGCTGCTGATTGCGATGCTGGTGTGCTTGCGAGTCGGCCTGTATCTGCCGACGGTGCATCACTGGTCGCTGCAATGGGTGATCAGCGCGATTGCGATGCTGATGTTCGCCAGGGCGGTCGGCGATTCGAATTTGATAGGGTTCTTCAAGCAGGTGAAGAATTCGAAGTTTGCCCGGCTCGACACCTGGGCGTATTCGCCGTTGTGTGTGGTGTTGGGGGCCGGGTTGTTGGCCGTTGCCTGGATCTGAGGCAAAGCAAGATGTCTATCTTCCGCTCTCCGTGCGCCGACTACTCACCTCAGCCGGCACATCATCCCCCGCCATGCGCTTGCGAAACAGCGCCGCCCGCGCGAGCAACAGCGTGGTCACCGGCACCGTAATCGACAACAGAATCGGAATAAGCCAGGCATGCAGCACCGGCCCGGACTTGAGTGCCGAAAAGTAAATGATCGAAGCCAGTGCCACGCACCAGGCGCCCAAGGTCGACGCCAGCGCCGGCGGGTGCATGCGCTGGAAATAGTCCTTCATCCGCACCAGGCCAATGGCGCCGATCAGCGCAAACAGACTGCTGAGCACCAGCAGGATCGCCACCGGAATTTCCACCCACACAGACAGTTCAGCGCTCATTCGATCACCTCGCCACGCAGCAGGAATTTCGCCAGGGCAAACGAGCCGACGAAGCCGAACAGCGCAATCAGCAGCGCCGCTTCGAAGTAAGTGTCACTGGCATAACGAATGCCCAGCGCCAGCATCATCAGCATCGCGATGATGTACAGGTAATCCAGCGCCAGAACCCGGTCCTGAGCCGACGGCCCCTTGAACAGTCGGATCAGGGTCAGAATCATCGCCAGGGAAAAGATGAACAGGCTCAGCAGGATCGCGTTCGACAGCAAGGCGCTCATTCGAAGATCTCCATCAAGGGGCGCTCGTAGGTCGCCTTGAAGTGCTGGATGAACAGCGCTTCGTCATCCAGATCGAAGACGTGCAGCAACAGAATGCTACGATCCAGCGCCAGTTCCGACCACACGGTGCCGGGAATCACCGTGCAGATCATCGACAACGCGGCCAGGCCGTTGGCGTCACGCAGGTCCAGCGGCACCTTGATGAAGCACGAACGTGGTGGACGGCGACCGGCGTTGAGCACACCCCAGGCCACGGCGAGGTTGGACACCACCACATCGCGACCGACCAGAAAGAACAAACGCACAATTACGCCCGGCCGACGAATGCGGATCGGCAGCGGACGCAGCTTGCGCATCATCAACGGTGCGCAGAACCCCAGCACCGCGCCCAGTAGCAGATTGCCGGGGCTCATCGACTGGTTCAGCACCAGCCACAGCAACCACAGGGCCAGCGACAACCAGGGAGCAGGAAACACACGCTTCATGGTGTGACCTCCGCTACCGCGGCTTTGGCTTCCGGGCTCGGAATCGCACGAGTACCGAGCACCGCCATCACGTATTGCTGCGGATTGTTCAAGGCTTGGGCGGCCGCCTGGGTGTAGCGCAGCAGCGGTTCGGCCTTGAAGGTCAGCGCAATGCTCAGGCCCAGCAACGCAATGATCGGCACGCATTCGAAACGTCGCAGCAACGGTGACGGCCGCTCCTCAGGTGTCCAGAACCGCTGGATGCCCAAGCGCGAGAAGGCGATCAACGAAGCCAGTCCGGAGAGGATCAGCAACGCCAGCAAGCCCCACGCCGCGTTAGAAATCGGCACATCGGTGCCATTGCCCAGGCCCAGCGGATTGAGCAGGGCGCTGAGCAGGCCGAGTTTGCCAATGAACCCCGAGAGCGGCGGCATGCCGATGATCAGCAGCGAGCAGGCAATGAAGCTCAACCCGAGGAACGCCATGGTCCAGGGAATCACCTGGCCGACCACGGCTTTCTGCTCGTCATCGAGGTTGATGCCTTTGGGCGGCTGCAAGGATTCCATCGGTCGCGGCAGATCGCCGTCATCGAACAACGGCATTTCATTGGCCGAACGCGAACGCTCGATCAACTCGGCCAACAGGAACAGCGCGCTCAATGCCAGGGTCGAGCTGACCAGATAGAACAGTGCCGCGCCGATCAGGTTGGGTTGGGCAAAACCGATGGCCGACAGCAGAATCCCGGCCGACACCAGAATGCTCAGGCTGGCCAGGCGCTCCAGTCGTTGTGCGGCGAGAATCGCCACGGCGGCGCAGACGATGGTCGCCATGCCGCCGTAGATCAGCCAGTCGCCGCCAAAGTACGCCGAGGCGCCGGCCTGACCGGAGAACAGCAAGGTCCACAAGCGCAGCAAGGTGTAGACGCCAACCTTGGTCATGATCGCGAACATCGCCGCCACCGGTGCGCTGGCCGCGGAATAGGCCGGCACCAGCCAGAAATTCAGCGGCCACATTCCGGCCTTGGCCAGGAACGCGACCGCGAGAATGCCCGCGCCGGCATGCAGCAGGCCGCGATCGGCTTCCGGCACCAGCGGAATTTTCAGCGCCAGGTCGGCCATGTTCAGGGTACCGGTGACGCCGTAGATCAGCGCCGCGCCGATCAAAAACAGCGACGAGGCCAGCAGGTTGATCGAGATGTAATGCAGCCCTGACGACACCCGCGACCGGCCCGACCCGTGGAGCATCAGGCCATAAGAGGCCGCGAGCAACACTTCAAAAAACACAAACAGGTTGAACAGGTCCGCCGTCAGGAATGCGCCGTACAGGCCCATCATCTGAATCTGGAACAGCGCGTGGAAGCTCGAACCGGCACCGTCCCAACGGGCCATGGCGAACAGCAGGGCGCTGACGCCGATGATCCCGGTCAGCACCAGCATCAGCGCCGACAGTCGATCGACCACCAGCACGATCCCGAACGGCACCTGCCAGTTGCCCGGCAGGTACACGCCGATGGAGCCGGGGACGCCGGTGGTTTGCGTCCATTGCAGCAACAGTACGGCAATGCCCAGCCCCAGCAGGCTGGAGAACAGGTTGATCTTGGCCTTCAGCGGACGGTGCTTCTCCCCCAGCATCAGCATCACGGCGGCGGTCAGCAGCGGCAGCAGAATCGGTGCAGCGATCAGGTGCGGCATCAGATTCATTCTTTAGGCTCCCGGCCATCCACATGGTCGGTGCCGGTCAGGCCCCGGGAGGCCAGCAGCACCACCAGAAACAGCGCAGTCATGGCGAAGCTGATCACGATGGCGGTCAGCACCAGCGCTTGCGGCAGCGGGTCGGTGTAGTGCAACAGGTCCTGCGGCACGCCGTCCTTGATGATCGGCTCCTTGCCGATAAACAGGCTGCCCATGCTGAAGATGAACAGATTGACGCCGTAGGACAGCAGGCACAGGCCCATCACCACCTGAAACGTCCGTGGCCGCAGGATCAACCAGACGCCCGACGCGGCCAGCACGCCGATGGCGATTGCGATGACTTCTTCCATCAGACGGTTCCTTGCGTGGCGACGGATCTGGGCAGGGCAGCGGTCTTGTGACCCCGTACCGATTGGTGAGCGAGCGCGGTGAGAATCAACAGGGTCGAACCGACCACCACGGCGTACACGCCAATGTCGAAGAACAGCGCACTGGCGATGTGAATGTCACCGAACACCGGCAGTCCGAAATGCCAGGTGTGGGTGGTCAGGAACGGATACCCGACGGCCATCGCCCCGAGCCCGGTGACCGTGGCAAACAGCAGGCCGGTGCCCATCCAGCGCAGCGGTCGCAGGCTCATTTGCGCCTCGACCCATTGGGTGCCGGCGACCATGTATTGCAGGATGAACGCCACCGACATCACCAGACCTGCGACAAAACCGCCGCCCGGTTGATTGTGGCCGCGCATGAACAGGTAGACCGATACCACAAAGGCGATCGGCAGCAGCAGGCGCACCAGCACCGCCGGCACCATCATGAAACCGAGTGCGGTGTCGCTGGCGTGACGCGGGTTGACCAGATCAGTCACCACGTCCGGTGCCAGCAGACGCTGCTGGGCCGGCAACTGCAGGCTTTCTTTTGGCGGACGGAAGCGTCGCAGCAGGGCGAAGACGGTCAGGGCCACGGCCACCAGCACGGTGATTTCACCGAGGGTGTCGAAGCCGCGGAAGTCCACCAGCATCACGTTGACCACGTTGCTGCCGCCGCCTTCGGGCAAGGCACGGCTGAGGTAGAACGAGGAAATGTCGTTCGGCGTCTGGCGCGTCAGCATCGCGTAGGCCAGCAACGCCATGCCGCCACCGACCACACTCGACAGCAGCAAGTCGCGGATACGACGGATGCGTGCCTTGCGCAGGCTGCTCGGCAGCGGCGACACTTCTTCGATCCGTCGAGGTAGCCAGCGCAGACCGAGGAGGATCAGCACTGTGGTCACCACTTCCACGGCCAATTGCGTCAGCGCCAGGTCCGGCGCCGAGAACCAGACGAAGGTGATGCAGGTCATCAGACCGCAGACGCTGACCATGGTCAGGGCCGCGAGCCGGTGATACTTGGCCTGCCACGCCGCGCCGAGGGCGCAGGCAATCGCCAGCAGCCAGAGGGTCACGAACACGATCGACCCCGGAATCTTCGGTCGGTCGCCCCAGCTCAGGCTGCTGTGGAGCATCGGGATCAACCCGGCCAACACGGCCGCGAGCACCACCAGGAACAATTGGGTTTGCAGGCGCTTGGTGCTGATCCGCCGCTCCAGACGACGGGCCAGGCGCATCATGATCACCAGGCTGCGTTCGAACAGGCGCTTGCCGTTGAACCGGCCAATGATCGGCGGGTACTTGAAACGCCCGTGTTTGAGCTGATTGCGCAGCAGCAGATAAAGCACGATGCCGCAGGACATGGCGATCAGGCTCATGATCATCGGCGCGTTCCAGCCGTGCCAGATCGCCAGGCTGTATTCAGGCAAGATGCCGCCCACCACCGGCAGGGCAGCCGCAGCCAGCAACGGGCCGACCACCTGTGCCGGGAAAATCCCCACGACCAGGCAGGCGAATACCAACAACTCCACCGGCGCGCGCATCCAGCGAGGCGGCTCGTGCGGCGTGTGCGGCAAGTCGGTGGCGGTCGGGCCGAAGAACACGTCGGCGGTAAAGCGCAGCGAGTAGGCGACGCTGAAGGTGCCGGCGATGGTCGCGACGATGGGCAGCGTCATCTCGATCCAGGCCGTGGCATTGATGAACACGGTTTCGGCGAAGAACATTTCTTTCGACAGGAAGCCGTTGAGCAGCGGCACGCCGGCCATTGAGGCGCTGGCGACCATGGCCAGGGTGGCGGTGAACGGGATCAGCTTGATCAGGCCGCTGAGCTTGCGAATGTCCCGGGTGCCGCTTTCATGGTCGATGATCCCGGCGGCCATGAACAGCGAAGCCTTGAACGTGGCGTGGTTGAGAATGTGAAACACCGCGGCCACAGCGGCCAGCGGACTGTTCAGGCCCAGCAGCAGGGTGATCAGGCCCAGGTGGCTGATGGTCGAGTAGGCCAGCAACCCCTTGAGGTCGTTCTGGAACATCGCGCAGTACGCGCCGAGCAACAGGGTGCAGGCGCCGGCGCCGCTGACGATGTAGAACCATTCTTCGCTGCCGGACAGCGACGGCCACAGTCGTGCAAGGAGAAACACCCCGGCCTTGACCATGGTCGCCGAGTGCAGATAGGCCGAAACCGGTGTCGGCGCCGCCATGGCGTGGGGCAGCCAGAAGTGGAAGGGGAATTGCGCGCTTTTGCTCAGGGCGCCGATCAGGATCAGGGGTAGCAGAACAGGGTAGAGGGCGTGTGCGCGAATCAGATCGCCGGCGGCCAGGACCTTGTCCAGGTCATAGCTGCCGACCACATGGCCGAGCAGCATGACCCCCGCCAGCAGACACAAACCGCCTGCGCCGGTGACCATCAGCGCCATATAAGCACCGCGTCGCGCATCGGCGCGGTGGTGCCAGTAGCCGATCAACAGGAATGAAAAGAGGCTGGTCAGCTCCCAGAAAAACACGATCTGGATCAGGTTGCCGGAGATCACCAGCCCGAGCATGGCGCCCATGAACGCCAGGAAAAACGCGAAGAACCGTGGCACCGGATCGTCCGGCGACATGTAGTAGCGGGCGTACAACGAAACCAGCGTGCCGATGCCCAGCACCAGCATCGAGAACAGCCAGGCGAAGCCGTCCATGCGCAGGACGAAGTTCAGGCCCAGGCTGGGCAACCAGAAAAATTCTTCGCGGATCACGCCGCCATCGGCGATTTGCGGGTACAGGAGGGCGACCTGAACGGTGCCTATCAAGGCAACCAGACCAGCCAACAAAGATTCGGTGTTACGCGCGTTGTGCGGCAGCAAGGCTGCCAGACAGCTGCCGATAAAAGGCAGAAGCAGTAGAACTATCAGGGACATAGGCTTCTAATCTGCGGAAGTTTGTGAAGCATCATACGTGCCAGCTCCCGGATCACCAAACGCCAAGCTGTCGCAGAATCCTACAAGGTAGACGGAAAATTCCTGATTCACATTGTTTCCAGAGACTGGTTTCAACCGTCCCGGCCTCTTCGCGAGCAAGCCCGCTCCCACATTAAATCTTTAGTGAACACAGAGTGTGTGTACGACGGAGATTAAGTGTGGGAGCGGGCTTGCTCGCGAAAGCTATCTGCCAAACAACGCAAGTATTGCGCCTTAACCTTGTGTTTCCTGCTCCAACTCCTCTTCAGGCGAAACAGCCTTACCCTTGGTCTTCAACTCACTGACGATCACCGCCGCCACAATCAACCCCGCACCCACCAGCGCAATCGCCGGCAACCGCTCCCCGGCAATCCTTCCGACAATCCCGGCCCACACCGGCTCGCCTGCATAAATCAACGTCGCCCGGGTCGGTGAAACGCTCTTCTGCGCCCAGTTCATCGCCACTTGAATCGCCGCACTGGCCGCGCCCAAGCCCAACGCGCTGCATAACAGCAGCCAGGAGAAGTCCGGAATCCTTTCCTGAGTCGGCACCACCATCAAGAACGCCAGCGCCGAGGTGACCGCCAATTGCACCACCGTCACCCGTCGCACATCGACCTGGCCGGCATACGTACTGATCAGAATGATCTCCGCCGCAATCGCCACGGCGCTGATCAACGTGGCGATTTCACCAGGGCTGAAATTGAATGAAGCGCCGGCCGGTCCCGACAGCAACATCAACCCGGTAAACGCCAACATGATCCCGATGCTCGGCATCAACCCCGGACGTCGCCCCAGCACTAGCCATTGCAGCAACGGCACGAAGGGCACGTACAACGCGGTAATAAACGCCGACTGACTGCTGGGAATGCTCTGCAACCCAACGGTCTGCAAACCATAACCGAGCATGATCGCCACGCCGATAAAGGCCCCGGCCTTCAATTCGAACAGGTTCAGTTCCCGCAGGTGACGCCAGGAAAACAGCGCAACAATGATCGCCGCCGCTGCAAAACGCAGACCGACGAAGAACATCGGCCCGCTGACGGTCATCGCATGCTGCACCAGCAAGAAGGTGCCGCCCCAGACCATGGTGATCAGCACCAGCACGCACTCGGCCTTGCTGAACCGCGAGAAACGGGAGGAAGTGTGAGGGGTATTCACCGACGTCATGACCTTGCGCGCTACCTGAGGGGGACGCACAATGCGCCGAATGTTGCGCAGTATACTGCCCAACCCCACCAAGTGAGCAATATAGTGCACAAAGATTCCACGCAACGGACTTCGGTACTTCAGCACGTCAGCCAGAACGTTCGACGCTTGCGCCACGCCGCGGACATGAGCCAGGCGACGCTGGCGGAAAAATCCGGGGTCAGCCGCCGGATGCTGGTGGCGATCGAGGCCGGCGAGAAGAACGTCAGCCTGACCACCCTCGACCGCGTGGCCGAAGCGCTGAACGTCGCATTCAGCGACCTGATCCAGGCCCCGGATGCACGCGATCCGAGTCGCATCAACGAAGTGGCCTGGGCCGGGACGATTCCTGGCAGCAAAGCCGTTTTACTGTCCAAAGCCACGGCTGCCCGCGAGGTGGAACAGTGGGAATGGTGTCTGCAACCAGGGGAGATTTATCCGTCGCAACAGGATGCCGAAGGCTGGAGTGAGCAGATCTACGTGTTCGAAGGCTGCCTGACGCTGATGCTGGGCGATACACCTCATGAGATCGCTGCCGGCGAGTTCTACATGTTCGCCAGCCACCAGCCCCACGCCTATCGCAACGATGGGCCGGTGGCGGCGCGGTTTGTGCGAAATGTGGTGATCTAACTGTTTGCTGATCAACACTGGATAGACACTTTGCTGTTTTAAAGCTGCGAGCCTTTCTCGGATGATTCTTTAACCTATTGAAAATTAAGTGATTTAGTTTTAGGCACGACTCCTGCAAAAGCTTTGGTGCATTCACCAGATCCCGGAGTCGGCCCATGACAGCCTCTGCCCAACCCCCTCGCACCGCCCATGTGATTTGCTCGGACGCCGAGGCGATTGCCGTCGCCCACAAGCTCTCCGCACGCTTTGCCATCGAGGCCAGCGTGCGGGATCGCGAGCGACGCCTGCCGGTCGCCGAGCTCGACGAGTTTTCCGCCAGCGGCCTTTGGGGCATCACCATTCCCAAGGAATACGGTGGCGCCGGCGTTTCCTACGTGACCGTCGCTGAGGTGATCAAGATCATTTCCGCTGCCGACTCATCCCTCGGCCAGCTCCCGCAAAACCATCTCGGCGTACTCGACATCCTGCTGCAAACCGCCACCGAAGAGCAGAAGCGTTACTACTTCGGCAAAGTCCTGCAAGGCTACCGTTTCGGCAACGCGTTCTCTGAATCCAAAAGCAAAAATGCCGGGGCCTTCGAAACCCGAATCCGTTTCGATAAAGACACCGCGCAGATCGACGGCGAAAAGTTCTACTGCACCGGCGCCTTGTTCGCGCACATCGTGCCAGCGGTGGCGGTCGATGAAGAGAGCAAGGCCTTCATCGCCTTCATCGAACGCGACACTCCCGGCTTGACCGTTATCGACAGCTGGGATGGTTTCGGCCAGCGCACCACGGCCAGTGGCGGCGTCACTTTGAACGCCGTGAAAGTCCCGCTCAGCGCGGTCATCCCGGCTCATAAAGCGTTCGACGAACCCACCGCCGACGGCCCGATCTCGCAAATCATTCAGGCTGCCGTGGACACCGGCATTGCCGTCGGCGCCCTGGAAGAAACCAAACGTTACGCCCGCGAATCCCGCCCGTGGATCGACAGCGGCAACGATCACGGCTGGCAGGACCCGTTCAGTATCGCTGCGATCGGCGACCTCGAATGGCGCGTCCACGGCACCGAAGCGATCCTCAAAAAGGCCGGCCGCGCCATTGACCATGCCTTGCTCAACCCCAATGAAGACACGGTGGCCCGCGCTTCGGTGGTGGTTGCCCAGGCCAAAGTGCTGTCCGCCGAGATCGCCTTGCTTGCCAGCAGCAAACTCTTCGAACTGGCCGGTACTCGCTCGGTGCTCGGCAAATACAACCTCGACCGCCACTGGCGCAACGCGCGGACGCACACCCTGCACGATCCGGCACGCTGGAAATACCACCTGATCGGCAACTACCTGCTCAACGGCGTGAAGCCTGCGCGCCACGCCTGGAACTGAGGAGCCCACCATGAACGCTTTGACTCAACCGATTGTTGCCGGGCAGCCCCTGGCCAAAAGTCAGCATGATTTGCACAACGCTCGCAGCTTGCTCGATGCGACGTTGCGTTTTGTCCGTCAGCAGGCCCAAGCCACGGATGATCCTTACGTCATCAGCCGCTTCGGCGATTTGCACATTCGCATTGAAGTCGCCGTCGCGCTGCTCGAACGCGCCGAAGACTTTCTGAACAGCGTTGATGACGACACGGAAATCAGCGTCGCCATCGCAGAGTCGCACTTGGCCAGCGCCGACGCGCTAAATGCCGTCAGCAACGCTGAATTCGAACTCACCGGCCAACGCACCGTGTTGCCCGGATCGTTGCATGACCCGTTGCGCTGGAAACTCCACCTCATCGGCAACTTCCGCCTCAACGGCATCCATCCCCCAATCTTTAGGAGTGCGGTTTGATGGCCCGTGAAATTCGTCTCAACGCGTTTGACATGAACTGCGTTGGTCACCAGTCGCCGGGGTTGTGGGCGCATCCGCGGGATCGCTCCTGGCGATACAAGGATCTGGAGTACTGGACCGATCTGGCGAAAATTCTCGAACGCGGCAAGTTCGACGGTTTGTTCATCGCCGACGTGTTGGGCATCTACGACGTCTACAACGGCAATGGTGACGCGGCGATCCGCCAGGCGGCGCAGGTGCCGGTCAACGATCCACTGCAATTGATTCCGCCCATGGCGCTGGTCACCGAGCATCTGGGTTTCGGCCTGACCGCCTCGCTGTCCTTCGAACACCCATATCCGTTCGCCCGACGCCTGTCGACGCTCGACCATCTGACCAAGGGCCGTGCCGGCTGGAACATCGTCACCTCTTACCTGGAAAGCGGTGCGAAGAACCTCGGCCAGAAAAACCAGACCGAACACGACGCCCGTTACGACTTCGCCGAAGAGTATTTGGAGGTTTGCTACAAACTGTGGGAGGGCAGTTGGGAAGAGGGCGCGATTCTGCGGGATCGCGAGCGGCGGATCTTCAGCGACCCGAGCAAAATCCACGAAATCCGGCACGTCGGTAAGCACTTCCAGGTGCCGGGCATTCACCTCTGCGAACCTTCGCCACAACGCACGCCGGTTCTCTATCAGGCTGGCGCATCGAGTCGCGGCAAGCAGTTTGCCGCCGAGCATGCCGAGTGCGTGTTCGTTGCTGCGCCATCGAAAGTGCTGCTGAAGAAAACCGTTGCCGACATTCGTCGTCGTGCTGCCGACGCCGGACGCGATCCGTCGAAGATTCTGATCTTTAACCTGCAAACGGTGATCCTCGGCGAGACCGACGCCAAGGCCAAAGCCAAGTTTGAGGAATACAAAACCTGGGTCAGTTACGAAGGGGCGATGGCGTTGATCTCTGGCTGGACCGGGATCGATTTCAGCCAGTTCAAACCCGATGAGCCGCTCAAGCATGTGCACACCAATGCCATTCAATCGGCGGTGGAAGCGTTCTCCACGGCGGAACCGAACAAGGTCTGGACCCCGAACGAATTGGCCGATTGGGTGGGCATTGGCGGTTTTGGTCCGTTGTTTGTCGGCAGCCCCGAGACCGTCGCCGACTTGTTGCAGGAATGGGTCGAGGAGACCGATGTGGACGGCTTTAACCTGGCCTATGCATTGACTCACGAGACCTTCATCGATGCCGTGGAACTGCTGGTGCCGGAGTTGCAGAAACGTGGGGTCTACAAAACCGAATACGCGCCGGGGACCTTGCGCGAGAAGTTGTTTGGGGAAGGGCCGCGATTGCCGGAGATTCATCCGGGTGCGGGTTATCGAGACCTGGCGGCGTTGCGGCAGCAAGAGAAGAAAGTCGCGTTCCCACGCTGATCGTGGGAACGATCAGGATCAGAGGTAAGCCTACTTTGGTACTGCTTGATGAACCTTCCATGGGTTTGGCGCCTATTATCGTTCAGGAGATTTTCGAGATGAAACATTGATCAGTGAGAACGCCATGACTGAAACCCAAAGCGGACAGGCCACCAACGTCATCCGCCATGCGGACATCCTGATCGTCGGCGGCGGCCTCAGCGGCGCAATGCTGGCGGCGCAGTTGCTGCGCTTGCCGGGCAAACGCCAGGTGCTGGTGATCGAACCCCGCGCCGAACTGGGACGGGGCGAGGCGTACAGCGCGGTTGAGTTGGGCCACACGCTCAACGGTAATGCGGCGCGGATGAGCGTCGATCCGGACAACGCCGACGACCTGACCCAATGGCTGACCGCGTACATCGAGGCCGGCGGTTGGCCGGAGTCTGATGAGCAACATGTGCCGGTCAGCGAGTTGTTCCCGCCCCGGGGGATTTTCGGCCTGTACGTGCAGCAGCGCCTGGCCGAAGCGCAGGCGGTGGGGGCGGTGAACGGTTCAATGGTCGAGCATGTGCGGGCCGAGGTGATTGACCTGCAAATGACGGATGATTCCGTGTTGCTGACGTTGAGTGACGGGCAACGCTTGCACGGCGCTTATGCGGTGTTGGCCACGGGGATGTTTCCCGCTGCGCGTACGCCACAGACCGAGTCCAGCGGCTTGAACGCGGCGGCGCTTGATCCGTGGGACGTCGCGGCCATGCAGCAACTCGATCCGCAGTCGACCGTGCTGATCATCGGTTCGGGCCTGACCATGGTCGATGCCGTGGTGTCGTTGGAACAGGCCGGGCATCGCGGGCCGATCGAAGTGTTTTCGCGGCATGGCTTGCTGCCTCATGTGCGTCGGCAACCTCCGGCCTGGGCAGATTTTCTCGCCGAGGACCAGAGCATTCGTACACCGCGACAGCTGGTGCGCGAACTGCGTCGGCATTGCCGGAACGCCATCGCTCAGGGCATCGACTGGCAGGCGCCGCTCGACACCGTGCGGGCACACATTGGCCGCTTGTGGAATCAGGCGACGGACGTGCAGCGTCGGCAGTTTGTGCGACATGTGCGGCCGTGGTGGGAAAGCCATCACCACCGCTCGCCGCCGTTGAGTGCCGAACTGGTGGAACGGTTGCACAAGGAAGGGCGGTTGCGGATTCAGGCCGCGTCGTTCAAAGGGCTGGAGCCCTCAGCGGACGGCGCAGTGAGCATCCGCATTCGGCGTCGTGGTGAATCAGAAACTACCGTTGTCAGCGGCGCGGCGTTGATCAACTCCAGCGGCATCGAATATGACTGGCGACGGGTCGCTCGACCGTTGCCACAGCAACTGCTGGCGCGCGGACTTGTCCGGCCGGGGCCGTTGGCGCTGGGGATCGCGGCGGCAGTCGATGGCGCGGTGTTGGGCGCCGATGAACACGCCGCCAACCGTCTGTTCGCCATGGGCCCACCGTTGCGCGGCATTTGGTGGGAAAGCACCGCAGTGACCGACGTCGCAAGCCAGGCCAAGGCGCTCGCCGCTCGGTTGGCGGGCTGATTGAACGCTGTTCATTCAAGCGCGGTGCTTCATGCACACCGACATTGTGGCGAGGGGGCTTGCCCCCGTTCGGCTGCGAAGCAGTCGTAAATTCACGCAGCTCGGTCTGTCAGAACGAATGCTGGGGGCCGCTTCGCAACCCAACGGGGGCAAGCCCCCTCGCCACAGGTCGTTGATCAATAACGCTGATACTTCGAACCGAACTCAGGGCGGTTTTCAGCGACGTAGAGTTTGCTCGCCTGGCTGTCTTTGTGATCAACACCGACGGTGTTCACGTTCAGTGTGGCCGGTTGGCTGACTTTGGCCGCGGCAACGACTGGCGAGGCGGAGTGTGGGGCGGCGATGGCGGAGGTAGCGCCAAGAACCGAAAGGGCGAAACCAAGACCGATGATGCTTTTCATGAGGGTGCTCCAGAGCGTGGGGAGAAGATGGGCCCACTGTAGTGCTGGAGCGTCGCGATAAAAAAACACCCTGACGCATAGTTGTTATCGAGAGCGTTGATCCATTGTCAGCGGGGTGTGTTGTCGCTGAGCCAGCGCTGCTTGAGTTGTTCCAGACGCCCATCGCGGTTCATCTCGTCGAGCGCCTGTTGCCAGCGCGCGACCTGGCGCGCATCGGTTTGCGGGGAAAACGCGATGTAGGTGCCTTGCTTCATCAGCGGCATCTGATAATGCAACTGGCTGGGCGCCAAGCCTTCTTCCCGGGCCAGGGTGGCGATGGAGAGGGTGTCGGCCACCACAAATTCGATGCGCCCCAGTCGTGCCAGACGCATCATTTGTTCGGGCGTTTCCACGCCGTACAGATTGTTCAGACCCTGCTTGCGCAAGTAGTCGTAAGCCAGCCATTTTCGCGGGACGGCGATACGGCCCTGGGTGCTGGCGTCCTGCAAACAGTGCACCGGTTGCTGGGTGTTCGCGGAATACAGCGCTGTTTCCACGTCCATCAGCGGACCGACCCACTGGTACTGGCTCTCGCGCTCGGCGGTGCGCAACACGGTAAACACCCCGGTGGCAGGCTCGGTCGTGGCAACGCGCAGGGCGCGCAGCAAAGGGACTTGTTGCAAGTGCACCTGGTCGCCGGTGCGTTCGGCCAGGGCCTGCACCACATCCACGCCAAACCCCACCAGTTGATTACCTTGCTGAAAATGCAGGGGCGGATGGTTGTCGGTGAGCAGGTTCAGATCCGCCGCGACCGCTGTAAAAGTCAGGAAAGACAACAGGCAACCGGCAATGCGCTTCATGAATCGTCCTTGATGAAGTGAAGCGCAAATCTTAGACGGGCGTGCTCCAACTGTCCCGAGGAATTGTCGGGGCTTTTGCGTCAGATCTCAGGACTTATGGGGATTGGCGAGCTCAGCAAAAAGCCCGGGCAATCAATACCGCTGATACTTCGAACCAAACTCGGCGCGGTTTTCCGCGACAACCACACCACCGCGCAGGGCGTTGCTTGGGTTGATAGAGGCCACACGTTCGCGCAGTTCTTGCAGACGGTCGGCACCGCCTTCGGCCACGCGATTCTCGATCAGACGATCGGAACCGCCTTCCACCAGCAGTTGTTGAACCTGGCCAGGGGACGCCGCATTGCCGGTGTGGGCCGACGCCAGGCTCGACAGGCCGAGACCACCAATCAGTGCCAGACCGAGTGCCAGGGACGAGACTTGCGAGAAGTTGAACATGGGTGATTCTCCGTGCGTTTAGTTTGAGTGGGTCGGTAGCTGCTGCTATCCGGTGATCACAGTTAAACGCTCGGGTGTATCGGTGATGTGTGCTCGAACAAGCCGAAATCGGTGTCTGCGTATCTGTCGCAGGTTCTTATACAGACGGATACAAAACCTTATGAAAAACGCTCCTCAGGTTCTGCCGGGGGAGAGCTTCATGATTCTGCACCGAGCAATTCCACCGGGTAGGAGAACACGTAGCCTTCGCTGCGCACGGTTTTGATGTAGGTCGAGTCCCGTGAGTCATCCATCAATCGCTGGCGCAGACGGCTCACCAGCAAATCAATCGAGCGGTCGAACAGGTCGGCGTCGCGACCCTGGGTCAGGTTGAGCAACTGGTCACGGCTGAGCACCCGTTGCGGGTGATCGAGGAACACCCGCAGCAGACGGTATTCGGCACCACTGAGGGCCACCATCGTGCCGTCTTCGTCGAGCAAGTGCCGGGCGGTGGTGTCCAGGCGCCAGCGGCCGAAACCCAGCAATCGGCCGGTTTCGGTGATCAACAGGTTGGGCGGCAGCATCCGGGTGCGGCGCAACACGGCGTTGATCCGCGCCAGCAGTTCGCGGGCGGCGAAGGGTTTGGTCAGGTAATCGTCGGCGCCCATTTCCAGGCCGAGGATGCGATCGGTTTCGTCGTTGCGTGCGGTGAGCATCAGGATCGGCGTGGCTTTGTGTTTGCCCGAGCGCAATTCGCGGCACAGCAGCAGGCCGTCATCGCCGGGCATCATGATGTCCAGCACGATCAGGTCCACCTGATTGGCTTCCAGAAAGCTGCGCATCTGCCGGCCATCGGCGACGACGGTGGTACGCAGGCCGTTCTTTTTCAGGTAATTGCCGACCAACTCGCGAATCTCCCGGTCGTCGTCGACGATCAGGATGTGGTTCACATGTTCCATCGCTCAAGCCTCTTGTTGTTCGCTTTGTATCGCACTGTATCGGGTGCCCCCGCAGACACCTTACGCCTTATTAATTCCGGTTTTACGACACATGGCAGATACCTCGGGCCGATTAAATGGGTTCCATCGAGACAAGACGACTTACCTCACAACCACCGCCCATTGCAACCCTGAGGAAATCACCATGAACTGGAACACACTGATTGCCGCCAGCTTCTTCGCGGTCCTGAACGTTGCAGCGTTTTCGGCGCATGCCGATGTTCAAGCGCCGTCGCAGACAACTTCTCACGGCACCCACCTGGATATCAAGAAAGTGGTTTCGGTCGTCGACAACGGCGGCGGCAATTGCGGCATTGTCGATGCCCGCCTGACCTACCTCGATTCCAGCGGCACGCAGAAAGTCCTCGATTACAGCAAATTCGCAGAGTGCGGCAATCAGGGCGGCTGATCCTTCCACTACGCTCATCGCTGTCGAAACCGACGAACGCGCAGTCTGCTCATCAACCCGCGATGGCGGACTCACGTCGTCCAGAACACCAGGTCAATGACTTCCAGGGAAATCACCATGAAGATGAATGTGTTGAGCAAAAAAAACGACTCACGTCGTCGTTTCTTTGGCCCATCGGTCCTCGCTTTCGCGCTGATGCAGTTAGGTGCCCTTGGTGCTGCCAATGCGCAAATCGCGACGCCAGAGCCAGTGGTGGCCAGCGCTGGCACCCTCAAGGCGGACTCGTTCGGCCCTCTGAAGCATGTCAACGCCGGGTTGCTGAATGTGGCTTACGCCGAAGTCGGCCCCGCCGATGGTCCGGTGGTGATTCTTCTGCACGGCTGGCCCTACGACATTCACAGCTATAGCGAAGTGGCGCCCTTGTTGGCGGCCAAGGGTTACCGGGTGCTGATCCCGTATGCTCGGGGCTACGGCGACACGCATTTCCTGTCCGACAAGACTGTTCGCAACGGTCAGCCCGCCGCGTTGGCCAGTGATGTCATCGACTTTATGGATGCACTCAAGATCAAGAAGGCCGTGCTCGGTGGCTACGACTGGGGCGCGCGCTCGGCGGACATCGTTTCGGCGCTCTGGCCGGAGCGGGTGGAGGCGCTGGTCTCGGTGAGCGGCTACCTCATCGGCAATCAGGCCGCCGGCAAGAATCCGTTGCCGCCCAAGGCCGAGCTGCAATGGTGGTACCAGTTCTACTTCGCCACGGAGCGCGGCCAGGCCGGATACGAAAAAAATCGCCACGACTTCGCCAAGTTGATCTGGGAGCTGGCCTCCCCGAAATGGACTTTCGACGACGCGACTTTCGACCGCAGCGCGGTGGCCCTGGACAACCCCGATCATGTGGCTATTACGATCTTCAACTATCGCTGGCGGTTGGGCATGATTCAGGGCGAACCTCAATATGAAGCGCTGGAGCAGCGGCTGGCCAAGGCCCCGGTCATTACGGTGCCGACCATCACCATGGAAGGTGACGCCAACGGGGCGCCACATCCGGCTGCCGAGGATTATGCCAAGCGCTTCACCGGCAAATATGAGTACCGACTCATTAGCGGGGGTATCGGCCACAACTTGCCGCAGGAAGATCCGCAGGCCTTTGCCAAGGCAGTGATCGACGCGGATCACCTATAAACCACTGTGGGAGCGAGCCTGCTCGCGAATGGCGGAGTGTCAGTCAACATCATGGTTGAATGACACACAGCTATCGCGAGCAGGCTCGCTCCCACAGGGTTGTTTGATGGTGCCTGTTACGCAACCACTTGATAACACGGCACATACGCCGCGCCGCCGGGCAGTTTCATCCGGTGCTGGGCGACGAAGGCCTTGAGCAGTTGATCCAGCGGTTGCATCACCGCCGCGTCGCCACGGATCTGGTATGGCCCGTGCTCTTCGATCAGGCGGATGCCCTTGTCCTTGACGTTGCCGGCGACGATACCGGAGAACGCGCGGCGCAGGTTGGCGGCCAGTTCGTGGGCCGGCAGGTTGCGGCTCAGTTTCAGGTTGGCCATGTTTTCGTGGGTCGGATCGAACGGGCGCTGGAAGCCTTCGTCGATCTTCAGCAGCCAGTTGAAATGGAACGCGTCATTGCGTTCGCGGCGGAACTGTTTGACCGCCTTGAGGCCTTGAGTCATTTGACGCGCGACTTCAGCCGGGTCGTCGATGATGATCTCGTAGTGTTGCTTCGCGGCTTCACCCAGCGTAGCTCCGACAAACGCGTCCAGTTGCTCCAGATACGGTGCGGCATGTCTCGGTCCCGTGAGAACCACGGGGAAGGGCAGGCCGGCGTTGTCCGGGTGCATCAGGATGCCGAGCAGGTACAGGAACTCTTCGGCCGTGCCGGCGCCGCCCGGAAAAATGATGATGCCGTGGCCGACGCGGACGAAGGCTTCCAGACGTTTTTCGATGTCCGGCAGGATCACCAGTTCGTTGACGATCGGGTTCGGCGCTTCGGCGGCGATGATGCCCGGCTCGGTCAATCCGAGGTAGCGGCCGCCGTGGATACGCTGCTTGGCGTGGGCGATGGTCGCGCCTTTCATCGGGCCTTTCATCACGCCGGGACCGCAACCGGTGCAGATGTCGAGGCTGCGCAGGCCCAGTTCGTGGCCGACTTTCTTGGTGTATTTGTATTCTTCGGTGTTGATCGAGTGGCCGCCCCAGCACACCACGATCTTCGGCTCGACGCCGGGGCGCAGGGTGCGGGCGTTGCGCAGCAGGTGGAACACGTAGTCGCTGATGCCTTGGGAGGTGCTCAGGTCGATGCGTTGGGCGTCGAGTTCGTTTTCGGTGTAGACGATGTCGCGCAGGGCGCTGAAGAGCATTTCCCGGGTGCTGGCGATCATTTCGCCATCGACGAAGGCGTCGGCCGGGGCGTTCAGCAGTTCCAGGCGTACGCCGCGGTCCTGCTGGTGAATGCGGATTTCGAAGTCCTTGTAGGCTTCAAGGATGGTTTTGGCGTTATCGACATGGGCGCCGGTATTGAGAATGGCCAGGGCGCACTGGCGGAACAAGGTGTAGGTGCTGCCGGATCCGGCTTCGCTCAGTTGCTGTACTTCACGTTGAGAAAGGGTTTCCAGGCTGCCTTTTGGGCTGACCGAGGCGTTGATTACTTGTCGTTGGGTCATTCAATGATCCTTAAAACGATGCCATTTCATACAGACAAATGGCATCCGAATAGTATGTATCCATGAAAGAAGATGGCACGAACTGCGCTGTATCGCCATTTCCCCGTTTGACGATGAAAAGATGAAAAGGAGCCTCAGCATAGCTAAATCCCCTGCAGAGGCGATAATGCCCCGCAGCCTTTTTACCCATGCCCTCAAGGAACCCCGTCGCGATGTTCGAAATCCAGCCGCAGAACCCCGAACGCTATCGAAGCCAGACGCGACGCAGCACGATAATCATAGCCTTGATTTTCCTGGCCCTGGCGATGGTGTTGTCCACCACGGCAGTGGCGCTGTTCGGTGAACCCGGTGGCGACAATCTGCGATTTAACGTCGGCGGCGTGTTCGTGGCCGTGCTGCTGATGGCAGCGCTGATGCGCGGCATGTTCTGGACCCAGCCGTGGATGGCCCCGGCGGTTTACGGCTGGCAGCTCAAGCGCAGCCTGATGAGCATCACCAACGTCATGCACCAGGTGACGGCGGCGGTGGAGAAGGAGGATCCGACGGCCATGAAGTTGCTGCGTTTCTACCATCTGGGGTTGAGCCAGATGCACGAGCTGGACGGCAACTCCAGCGATCACAGCCAATTGACCCGCGAGATGGATCAGCACAAGGCGCGATTGGAAGCGCTGGGCATCGAGACTCATCAGACACAATTGAATCCCGCCTGGATCGAGGCCGTGAAGCAGACGTCTCGGTAAGCCATTTCAGCCGCAATGCAAACCTTGTAGCAGCTGGCGAAGCCTGCGTTCGGCTGCGCAGCAGTCGTAAACCCTGAGTACCCGGTGGGTCTGAGGCACCGCATTGTCTGACTTTACGACTGCTGCGCAGCCGAACGCAGGCTTCGCCAGCTGCTACGGATCGCGGCTTTAGGGCGAACCGATGGTGAGAATAGTTCTCGCGCAATTCACCTATCGGGTGTTTGATAAGGCATAGTCGCCTGGCACCAGGCAGCACATACCCGTCAGGGGTCATAAAAAGGGCGATCGGGAAGATTCGCCCTGTGATCAGTATTCAGGGAGCGTCATGGGTCATCCGTCCGTCAACAATCGAATTGAACAATCCCGCCATGACGTGCCTTGGGTCGCCGAGCAAGCCGGGGTAACCCTCAAGGTTCGCTCTGCGGTGATTCTGCTGGTCGCGGTGTGCCTGTCCATGACGGCTATCGTGATTTGGGAATCCTGGAATTCGCGCCAGTACCATCTGCACGACAAAGAAGTGGCGATGTCCAACCTTGCCCAGACCCTGGCCTCGCAAGCGCAGGCGTCGATCAAGCAAGCCGATACGTTGCTGTTGACCCTGGTGGATCGCCTCGAAATCGACGGCATTGACCAGGCCCGGGTACCCCGATTGGAGCGTTTGCTCAGTGCCCAGCGCAGTGAGCTGAGTCAGATCCATGGCTTGTTTATCTATGACGAAGATGGGCGCTGGATTGCCAATTCCAACGGCGCCGTCCTCCCCAATGCCAACAATTCCGACCGAGAGTATTTCATTTTTCATCGTGATCATCCCGATCGAGGGCCTCACATTGGCCCGTCGATCAAGAGCCGTTCGAGCGGTGAATGGGTCATGACGGTGTCCCGCCGAATCAATCATCCGGATGGCAGCTTTGCCGGCGTGGCGCTGGCAAGCATCTATCTCAGCCACTTCCTTGCGCTCTACGACAGCATCGACATGGGCCGTAACGGCGTGATCAATCTGATCGCCGACGACGCCAGCATCGTCGTTCGCCGACCGTTCAAAGAAACTGAAGTCGGCATCAGCGTCGCCAAGGGGCCGCTGTTCACGCAGCTATTGCCCAAGGGCAATTCAGGCACGGCAACAGTCCCGTCGTATGTGGACGGGGTCGAGCGGGTGGTCGGATTTCGCAGGGTCGACGGTTATCCGCTGATCATCTTTGCGGCGCTGAATAAAGATGAAGTCCTGGCCGCCTGGCGCAAGGAGGTACTGCTGAGTGCCGGGATCGTCTCGTTATTCCTGGGGTTTCTGGGCGTCCTCGGTTATCGCCTCATTCGCCTCATGAAGCAGCAGAATCACGTGCAGGGCGTATTGCTGGATGCGCAGGAAAAACTCATCGAGGTCAACCGCAGCCTTGAGTTGCTCGCGCTGGAGGACGCACTGACCGGGCTGTCCAACCGGCGTCAGTTCGATCTGTTCATCCTCGCCGAAATGGGCCGCGCCAGGCGTAACCAGACCCACCTCGCGCTGCTGATGATCGATGTCGATCACTTCAAGAGCTTCAATGATCTTTACGGCCATGTGGCCGGTGATGAGTGTTTGCGCAACATCAGCACGATCATCAGGGACAACATCAAGCGCCCCGGCGACCTGGCTGCCCGCTATGGCGGCGAAGAGTTTGCGGTAGTACTGCCCGGGACCGACTACGTGGGAGCGTTTATGGTGGCGGAAAAAATCCGTCGCGCGGTTCAACTGGCCGGCATCGAGCACAGAGAAGGGGCTGAAGGCACGGTGACAGTCAGCCTGGGGGTCGCCGCTTACGATCCGGTGTCACAATCCCAGCCCAGCGACCTGGTGGGGGCCGCCGACAAGGCGCTTTACGTGGCCAAGGCCAGCGGCCGGAACATGAGTGTCATTGCCAACTGACCTCAAATAAACCGGTCACTGCCCTGAACCAGTTTGGTGGACAGGTACGATTGCTTGAGTTTTTCCAGCCACCAGCCCAGGGCGCGGCCGTCGTGATCGCCACGCCAGCCGGCATACAAAATATTCGGCTCACGCGGATCGGCCATCTGTTTTTCAACCAGCGTGCCGTTTTTCAGTAACGAGCCGACCCGATGCTTCGGCAACCAACCCACGCCCAACCCGTCGCACTGGGCGAGGATCTTGGCGCGCATGGTCGGCACGGCGAGCACCGGTTGGCCGCCGGAGACGCCGTAGGTGCTGCCCTCGGTAATCCTGGACGAATCGGCCACGACAATCGCCCGGTGCTGCGCAACCATGGCGCGTGAAATCGGCTCTTGGGCCCTGGCCAGCGGATGCTTGGGCGACACCGCGAACACCCATTCCATTTCCCCCAGTTGCATCCAGCGCAAGGAAGGGATGGCCGGTGGTTCGTTGGTGGCACCGATGATCAAGTCCGCGCGGCCTTCACGCAGGGCTTCCCAAACACCTTTCAGTACTTCCTGAGTGATGCGCAACGGCACGCCGGACTCTAGCGCATCGAACTCGTGAATCACCGGGATCAACGCTTCGAATTCAAGCAACTCATCGGTGACGATCCATAGCCGGCTCTCCCAGCCATTGGCCACTTGCTGCACCCGCTGGGTCAGCCGCGAGACGTCTTGCATCAGTCGCGCTGCCTCGTTCACCAGCAATTCACCCGCCGGGGTCAACTGCAGGCGGTAGCGACGGCGGTCGAACAGCAAGGCGTCAAAGCGTTCCTCCAGTTGCCGCGCCGCGTAGGACACCGTCGAGGGCGCCTTGCCCAAGTGGGCCGCGGCCCGGGACAGGCTGCCGGTTTCCCGGATGGCTTCGAGCAGCGTGAGATCTTCAATCGACAACATGGGCGGAATCCTTGATCTTGGTGTCAGGTGGCCCGACGTAACTTCCACAGCCTGATCAATCTAAAGTAGACCAGCACGTTGATCGCCAGCACCACGCTGCCCAGTCCCAGCTGAATTGCCGGTGTCAGGCCCGCCGGGTAAATGACCGGCCACACGTAATGTTCGATGAAACCGCCGCTATAACCGGTTTGCCCGGCCGCGTCGCGCATGAGGTTTTCCCACTCGGTCAGCGGGCAGGTCAGGTGGAAGACTTCTACCGACACGCCCCACACAGCCGTGGGCAGGTGCCACCAGATCAGGGGGCGCCATTTGAGCACCAGCAGCCCGCCGAACAGCACGAACAGAATGAACAACAGATGAAACAGGACCAGCCCGTCGGCGGCGATTCGGTAAAGCATGTCGACTCCCTGACGCGTTATGCGAATGGCTCCATGGTACTCGGGCTGGTTGCTGGCGCTCTATCGATTGTTGCTGTTCAACGTCGCCAGCACTTCCTTCAGACGCACCGCCATGGTTTCGCTGCTGCGTTGCATGGGCGCGCGCAGTTCGTCGTCGATCAAGCCTTCAAGGGCCAGGGCGGTTTTCACCGGGGCGGGATTGGGCTCGATGAACAGGCTGTGAATCAGCGGCAGCAGTTGGAAGAATGTCGCTCGACCAGCCGCTAATTGGTTGTCGCGGATCTGTTGATACAGCGCCACGAACAGCTCCGGATGAACATGCGCCGAAGCGGCAATGGCGCCTTTGGCGCCCAGACACAAAGCGCTGAAGATCTGGTTATCTTCGCCGCACAGCACGTCGACCTTGCCACTGCCTAGCAGCGCCAGGGTGTTGGCCTGATTGCCGCCGCAATCCTTGATCGCGACGATTCGCTCATGGGCGACGATGTTGAGCAGGGTTGCCTGCTCGAACGCCACGCCGGTGCGGTAAGGGATGTCGTAAAGAATGAGCGGAACGCTGGAGGCATCGGCGACGGTTTGGTAAAACGCTTCGAGCCCCGCCTGGGACGGACGGATGTAATACGGCGGCGGTACCAGTAAACCGGCCAGCGGACGTTTCAGGATTTCGTTCTGAAATTGCAGCAGCTCGGTCATGTTGTTGCCGGCCAGGCCCATGACCACCCGTTCCGCCGGCACCTGCTCCAGCACCACATCGAGTACCGCCAGTTGCTCGTGTTTGCTCAGTGCCGCCGCTTCTGCCGTGGTGCCGCAGACCGCAACGCCATCGACGCCTTTTTCCAGCAGATGATTGACCAGCCGTCGCAAGCCGACGAAATCGATCGCACCGTTGCGAAACGGTGTAACGAGAGGGACCCAGATACCTTGAAACGATGACATGCACTTACTCCTGAAGGTTGACCGATTTCGTCACCGTCAGAAGCGTAGAAGGCAGAAAGCAAGGGGAGGGTGTCCGTCGCGCTCAATGTCCTGTCAGCTCATCTGACGGGACAGCGCGCCCCGGTCACATGAGCGACTGTTTCTTCGATTTGAGGGCGTGCGCAACGCAACCTTGCGCCTTGGCATTCAAGCCAATGACGACAGTGTTGAGGTTGAAGGTTGCGGACATACTTGCTTACACCCTGAATGAGGTGCTCAGTTTTAAAAGCCGGCGCGATTTTTGTCAATCGCGAAAATCAGCAAGCTCCGCACGCATTCTGCCGCTGTGCCTGGCGCGGACCAAGTGCGCAAGATTGTTCAAGCCTTCGGCCGCGACTGCTGGCACAGTCTGAGGTCTTTCCCTGGTTGTAGAGCGTTATGTCCAATTCACTCATGCCGCGCAGTGCCTTTCTTCGCGGCGCTGCGGCGATCATGCCGTTGTCCCTGGCCACCGCGCCCTGGGGGCTGCTGGCCGGCTCCATGGCCATCGAGGCCAATCTCACGCCCCTGCAAGGCCAGGGGTTATCGAGCATCGTGTTTGCCGGGGCGGCGCAACTGGTGGCGATCGGCATGCTCAAGGGCGGTGCCGGAATCTTTTCGATTCTGCTGACCACGCTGCTGCTGACCTCCCAGCATTTGCTCTACGGGATGAGCATGCGTTCGGTGATTTCGCCGTTACCGGGCCGCTGGCGTGTGGGGTTGGGCTTTTTGCTTACCGACGAACTGTTCGCCCTGACCAGTGCGCATGACAAACAACAGTTCAATCGCTGGTACGCGTTGGGTGTCGGCCTGACGTTTTACATCGCCTGGAACCTCTTCACCCTGGCGGGAATCGTGCTGGGCAGCAGTATTCCGGGGCTGGAACACCTGGGACTGGACTTCTCCATCGCGGCGACCTTTATCGCCCTGATCACCCCGGTGGTGCGGAACGTGCCGACCGTGGTGTGCGTGGCGGTGTCGTTGTTCTGCTCGGTGCTGTTCAGCTACTGGCAATGGGGCTCGGCGCTGGTGCTGTCAGGGTTGGCGGGCATGACCGCAGGTTTTATCTGCAACAAATTCTACGGTGGACGCACATGATGGTCTGGGCGGTGATTTTCGGCATGGGGCTATTGGTGTTCCTCAACCGCTATGTGTTTCTGGAGCCGCGGCTGCCCGTGCGCTTGAGCAGCAATGCGCGGCAGTTCCTGGGTTTTGCGGTGCCGGGCATGTTGACGGCAATCTGCGGGCCGATCGTGTTCATGCCGGACAAGCAGCTGAATCTGCAGTGGGACAACCCGTACCTGATCAGTTCGCTGGTGGCGGTGGGGCTGGTGCTTTACACCCGCAATACCTTGCTCAGTATGTTGTTGAGCATGGGGTTCTTCTTTTTGCTGCGTTGGTGGCTCTAAGTCGTTCCCGTCGAAATTGTTCTACGCTTAAAGGGGACCCCTACAGGAAGAGAGGTGAGCATGGCTAATGATCCAAAGCGTCCGGCCCCGGATGAAGAGGTGGATGACGAACCCACGGAAGAAGAGATTGAGCGGCAGAGGCGTTCGACGCCGGACTGGAAGCACCCCGACGACGGTAAAGAACTGTCAGACCGCGACCAGGAGCGTCCGCTGAAGCCTTGACCTCGCTGCATATACAAAAAAGCCCCGTTATCAAAACGGGGCTTTTCATTGGGCGATTATTATGGAATTTCATCAATCAATGCTGCGCCTTGATTTCTTGAATTGCCCACCGCTTTGTCCACCTTGTACCACTCGAAAACCTCGCTGACTTCGCCCTGCAACAGCGCCATCTGCTCCGTGCGTTCTTTGGGGGTGGCCGGCGGGTCAAGCCATTCCCGCGCCAGCGGCGCAGACAACACCACGGGGCGGCGGTCATGAATGTCGAGCATGCCGCCCGCGCTGTCGGCGGTGATGATCACAAAGCCGTCGTCGGCCCGCGGCTCATCACCCGCGCGGGGAAACTGTCCGATTGCCGCGCATAAAACCGGCGCCCGGTCCCGTCGGCGGATGAGCCACGGTTGCCTCGTCGAATCCCCGGCGTCGACCCATTCGAACCAGTTGTCGATTGGCACTATCGCGCGGTGCGGCCAGATCGACCGGAAGAACGGGCCATGGGCGACTTTTTCGACCCGTGCATTGATCGGTGCCGCCCGGTTTTTCGCCCAGTGCGGCCGCCATCCCCAGCGCTGAAAATCGGCGTGCAGCCCGTTGCTTTCCAGATGCAGGAGGGCGAGTTGCGTGGTGGGCGCTGCGTTGTAGCGGGCCAGCGGTTCATCACCGACGTGGTTGATCAACGCGTCGGGGATGCTCAGCACCGCGACAAAATCGTGAATGCCACGGTACTGCGACAGGCGTCCGCACATAGGTTGATTCTCTGATTGAAGCGCGCTGACTGGAGATTTCAGCTTAGTTGCTCAGATCACATGGGCGCGCTGCAACTCGGTCAACGACAAAGCCTTGAGGCGCGCGAGCAAAGGGTCGCGCCGGTCACGGGGATGGGCCAGTTGCACCGCGAGCTCCTGACGAATGCTGCCGGGACGATTGTCCATCACCAGCACCCGATCACTGAGGTACAGCGCTTCATCCACGTCGTGGGTCACCAGCAGCAGGGCGATGGCGTGACGTTCGGCCAGTTGCAGCAGCAAGTCCTGCAGTTTCATTCGGGTGAAGGCGTCCACCGCGCTGAAGGGTTCATCCAGCAACAGCACGTGCGGTCGCGAGTAGAGGCCGCGAGCGATCGCCACCCGCTGCGCCATGCCGCCCGACAGCGCTTTGGGCAGGGCTTGAGCAAAACCGCCGAGGCCGACTTCGTCGATCAGTTGCGCGACCCAGGCTTTGTCGTAATGGTTGTCGGCGCTGAAACCGATGTTCTGTTCGACTGTCAGCCATGGCATCAGTCGCGGCTCCTGGAACACGAAAGCGACTTCCCCGGCGTTGCTGCGCAGTTCGCCCTCGAAGTCCTTTTCCAGGCCGGCGATGATCCGCAGCAATGTGCTTTTTCCGCAGCCGCTGGGCCCCAGCAGGCTGATGGCTTCCCGCGGTTGCAATTGCAAATGGATATTCTTGAGCACGGTGGTGGCGGCGAAGGTTTTGCGCTCGACGCGAATGTCCAGCAGGTGGTTGGTCATGGCTCAATCCTCTGCGTTTTGGCCGTTGAAGGTGTCGCGCCAGGCGAGGAAACGCTTCTCCAGGCCAGCGAGGATGCCGTCGCTGAGTTTGCCCAGCAGCGCCAGCACGATGATTGCCGCCAGCACGATGTCGGGGCGTGAAGTCTCGCGGCCGTCGCTAAGCAGATACCCCAAACCTTTGGTCGCGGCGATCAGTTCGGCGGCGACCAAAAACATCCAGGCCAGGCTCATGCCGCTGCGCAACCCGGTGAACAGGCCGGGCAGGGCGGCGGGCAGCAGAATGCGGCGCACCAGTCGCGGCCGGCTGAAACCGTACATCTGCCCGACTTCCACCAGTTTGCGGTCGATGTCGCGGATCGCCGCGACGCCATTGAGGTACACCGGGAAGAAGGCGCCGATGGCGATCAGGACGATTTTCGAGGTCTCGTCGATGCCCAGCCACAGCAGTAACAGTGGCACCCAGGCCAGGCTCGGAATCGAGCGCAGGCCGGCGAATGTCGGCTCCAGCCAGGCTTCGGCTTCGCGGCTCAAACCGACCCACGCGGCGAATACCAAGGCCAGACCGGCGCCGATGGCGAACCCCAGCAGTACCCGCAACAGGCTGGCGCTGATGTGCTTCCACAGCGCGCCTTCGGCGAGGTCTCTCAAGGTTAGCGCGATCTCGCTGGGGGCCGGCATTTGGTAGGACGGCAACCAGCCAATGCGTACGACGAATTCCAGCACGAGGATGATCAGCACCGGTAGGGCGAGGGCCTTGAGGCGGAGTTTCCAGGCGTTGTTGAGGCGTCGGAGTGCGGGCAATGCCAGCGGGGCGGACAGGTGTTTGCTTTTGCTGGTCATTGGGTTCTCCGGTCACGACGAATCAAGATCAAGAGATCGCAGCCTCGTTTCACTCGACAGCTCCTACACGAGCCACGGTTTCTTTGAAGCCGGTGTCGATCAGTTGGTCGATCACTTGATCGACATTCACCCCACGACGAACCAGTTCTTCGGAAACCAGAATCGGTGCGGCAGCCTTGGAGGCGATCACGTCCTTGGCGGTCAATTGCGGGCTGCTCAGGTCGGTGCGCGACAATTGCAGCTTGGCCACTTCCAGCGGCAGGCCGGATTCGCCAGCGAGCAGCTTCGCCAGTTCCTCGGGATTTTTTACCGCCCACTCGCGAGCTTGCTCGTAGGCATTCAGTACGGTTTCGATGGTCTGCGGGTGTTCTTTGGCATAGCTGTCGGTGACGCTGATCACGCCGTAGCTGTTGAAGTTGGTGTTGCGATAGAGCAACCGCGAACCGGCCTGAACCTGGCTCGCGGCCATGTGCGGATCGAGTCCGGCCCAGGCGTCGACGTCACCTTTTTCCAGCGCGGTGCGACCGTCCGGGTGCTGCAAATGCACCAGTTCCACATCGTCTTTGCTCAAGCCTGCCTGTTGCAGGCTGCGCAGGGTAAACAGGTACGGATCGGTGCCCTTGGTGGCGGCGATTTTTTTGCCTTTCAGATCGGCCACGGTCTTGTAAGGCGAATCCTTGCGCACCACCAACGCCGTCCATTCGGCGCGGCTGTAGACGTAAACCGATTTGATCGGGCTGCCATTGGCACGGCTCAGCACGGCGGCGAGGCTGGCGGAGGAGGCGAAGTCGACGCCGCCGCTGTTGAGGTATTCCAGCGAGCGGTTGCTGCCCTGGCTCAGCACCCAGCTGACCTTGGTCTGTGGCAGGGCTTTTTCCAGAAAACCGAAGTGTTTGAGCACCAGGCTCACGGGCGAGTAATAGGCGTAATCCAGATGCACTTCGGCCGGTGGCGCTTCAGCGGCCTGGGCAAGCGGTTGCAGGCTCAGCGCCAGGGCGCAGGCGATGAGCAGAGACCTGACGTGGGGAAAACGGAAGGTGGTTTTCATGGGACAGCTCCGGGCAAGGCGGCGAGATTCTTATTTCCAAAAAATCATTTTTTATAAATGCTTCCTGCATAAAAGGAATATTGCAGGCTCTGTGCCATGTTTTACGTGACGAGTGTTTTCAAGGTCTTGGCGCTGAAGCGGCGGCAGAGAAATGTTCAAGGGAAAACAGTCTGTTTAGTCGCTGTTGCTGGGCAAACACTGTTCGCTGCTGGTCATGAGCTTATGCATTAATCGAATTTTAAAAGCTTCTGGTAAGAGCGTTATGGTCTATCGCAATAACCCTCAAGGAGCCCCCGATGAACCTGTCCCGATTCGTGCGCAGTCTGCTGACCAGCGCACTGTTCGCCGCACCGCTGGCTTACGCCGCCGAGCCCGTCGTCCTGCACGTCGGTGATCAGAACTACTACAACGTTCGCGCTTCGGTGGAGGCGTCTGGCGTACTGAAAGACGCGCCATATACCGTCGACTGGAAGCACTTCCAGGCCGCTGCGCCGCTGGCCGAAGCGCTGAACACCGGCGCACTGGATCTGGGTTTTCTCGGCGATTCGGGTTTTCTGTTCCTCGCCGCCAAGCAGGCGCCGGTGAAACTGATCGGCGTGTCGCGGCAGAACCCCGACACCATCGCCTTGCTGGTGCCCAAGGATTCGCCGGTCAAAACCATCGCCGACCTGAAGGGTAAGAAAGTCGCTTATTGGCCCGGTGCCTGGAGCCAGCAACTGACCCTGCGCGCCCTGGAAAAAGCCGACCTGCCGGAAGACTATGTCGACTTCATCAAACTGATGCCGATCGATGCTGCCGCCGCGTTGCCTCAGGGCAGCATCGACGCGTTCCCGGTCTGGGAACCTTACATCTCCCAGCAGATTCTGTTCTCCGGCGCCCGGCCGATCCTCACCGCCAAGAACCTGATGCCCGGCCTGAGCGCCATCGCCGCCTCGACACCTTCGATCGACAGCAAGCGCGAAGCCATTGCCGACTTTCTGGTGCGCCTGAAAAAGGCCCGGGCCTGGGTCGACAACCACACCGACGAGTACGCCGATCTCTGGGCGAAGAAAGCCAACCTTGACCAGAACGTCTCGCGTCATTGGTTGCGCCAGGCCCACATGACCGTCGGCCCGGTGGATGCGCAGGCGGCAAAGGATCTGCAAAGCACCGCGGACTTCCTGTTCAAGGTAAAAGCGCTGCCGGCTGCGTTGGCGACTGCGCCGATTATCGACAGCTCGTTTCAGCAGGCGTTTGCCCAGTAACCCACGATGCCGGGCAGCACTGGAACCAAACACTGTGTACCCTTATCCAACCTCGGCCTGTAGCGACCTGCGGGCCGACGAAGGGATAAATGGGCAAAACATGAAACAGCTGTTCAAGGTTCTATCTGCACTCATCATCGCCACCGGGCTGGTTGGGTGCATCGCTTCTCCCATCGAAATGACGCCGCAGACCGAACAGCGTCTGAGCGCGCAACCGCCGATCCGTTTTCTGCTGACCTTCGACGACGGTCCCAGCGCTTCGAGTTTCTGGAATCCGACGATGACGGTGCTCGACAGTCTGGCCACAAACCCGGTGCAGCCGAACCTCAAAGCGGTGTTTTTCGTGCAGACCCGCGCATCACGAGCGGGCGGCAGTGAAATAGGGCGCCAGGTCATGCATCGCGAACAGGCCGAAGGTCAGATCCTGGGCTTTCACACGGCCACGCCCGGGCACACCAATCATCGCTCCCTGGATCCGCAAGAACTGGAACAATCTCTCACCAACGGCAGCGCCGACATCGCCGCAATCACCGGTGCGCCACCGACCCTGGTGCGCCCGCCATTCTGGAACTATGACAAACGGGTCTTCGCCGCCTATCAGCAGCACGGCATGCATGTATTGCTCACCGATCTGAGCGCCAATGACGGCAAGATCTGGGGTTTCAACGCCAGCCCCCGGCGGCGGGCCCACTTCTTGCGCACAATGTCCGAAGTGCGCGAGCGCATCGCCCTTGGAGAGTTGCCGGTGGTGGACGGGGTGATTCCGGTGGTGGTGACCTTCCACGACCTCAATCGCTATACCGCCCGGCATACTCGCGAGTACCTGCAAATTCTCCTCGACAGCGCACAGGCTACCGGTGTGAAAACCGCAGAAAAGCCGTTTTACGACGACACGGCAGCGCTGCAACGGGCCGCCATGGCGCGTACTGTTCGCGACGGTTCAGAGGCGGTTAAATTGCCGGGGATCTGGAACTGGATCTGGAATGGGGATTCCCACTGAAAGATCGCTCCCATGACACCCCTGAAAAAGCATTGAAAGCCGTTTAATTGGCGTCAGTTTTGCATCGTTACGCGTTTTTCGACCCCGATTCACCCTTTTTCCAACCGCTCGGCGGGAAAGCACCGAATAAGTCGCTTCTGGCGTTTCTTTTTTATGGATCCAACTATGCTGGTGACGGCTCTCTACTGGCACTGCGCCATGTCAGAGCCTTTCCGGCATCCCCCATTAAAAGAATTTTGCTGATTATCAGGTGACTAACCATGGCGGCTTTAACCTTATCGAACAGCTTCAGTTTTCTGGCGGATCAGGATTGGGAATGGAGCGTCACCAACACTACCAGTACCTCGCTGACAATCACTGACGGGGTTCATACACAAGTATTTACGGGTAACTTCACATACCCCTCCCCAGGCGTCGTCGCCGGTACCGTGACCGGCAGCACCTACAGCGAAGACGGGGTCCCCATCTACACCCTCACCGGAATCTCCAAGAGTGCGGCACAGCTGGCCGAGTTTGCACTAACGCCGGGCGATACCCAGGCAACCTATGCCTATATCTTGAGTGGCAATGACACCATCACCGGCAGTTCGGGCAATGACACCCTGTTGGGCTATGCCGGCAATGACCTGCTCGATGGCGGGGCAGGCGCCGACACGCTTGATGGTGGCGCTGGCAACGACACTTATATTGTCGATAACCTGGGCGATGTCGTCAGTGAAACCGGCGAGGGTGCAGCGGGGGGGATCGATACCGTCAAGTCGTCGGTCACTATCCGGCTCGGGGACAACATTGAAAACCTGATTTTTACCGGCACCGACAAGGTCAAGGCCAAGGGCAATGCCCTTGATAACCTGATGATCGGCAATACTGCCAATAACTTTTTTGACGGCTTCGGCGGCGCGGATACCTATCAGGGCGGCGTGGGTGACGATGGCTATGTCATCGAGTTGACCGACGACAACAAAGTGGTCGACGTCATTATCGAGAAAGCCGGCGAAGGTTACGATTTTGTCGAGATCTGGGGTGGGGACGCTAGCCTGGGAACTGTCAACATCACCATGGCCGCGAACCTTGAAGAGGCCGATGCCAGTTTCAGCAACAGTGGTGCTCTGATAAACATCACGGGTAACGCACTGGCCAACAACATCATCGGTAACGACGCAGCCAATACCCTGGATGGTGGCGCTGGCGCCGACATTCTGAGCGGAGGGGCAGGTGACGACACCTATATCGTCGACAGCATCGCCGATGTGATCAACGAAGGGGTCGATCAAGGGACCGATACCGTCAAGGTCGCCATCCCGACGGCCGGCGGTACCTACATCTTGGGTGACAACCTTGAGAACGCCACGCTTATCAATACCGTTGCGTTCAACCTCACCGGTAACTCGCTCAGTAACGTGCTGATCGGTAATGCCGCCGCCAACGTGCTGGACGGCGCTGCCGGCGCTGACACCTTGCAAGGGGGGCTGGGCAACGACACCTACATCGTCGATGCGGATGACACGGTGGTCGAAGGCCTGAACGGCGGGATCGACCTGGTCAAGTCGGACCAGACCTACACGCTGGGCGCCAACGTCGAAAACCTCACGCTCACCGGCACTGGCAACATCAATGGCAAGGGTAATGGACTGGCCAACCTCATCACCGGTAACGACGGCAACAATAAACTCGACGGTGTGGGGGGCGTGGATACGCTGATCGGCGGCGAGGGCAATGACCAGTATGTCGTCGACCTGACCGCCACCAACCTGCTGGAGGACAAGGTGATCGAGATCGCCGGTGAGGGCATCGATACCCTGACGCTGGCCAGTTCGTTTGCTAACGCCACGGTCACTACCCTGGTCCTGGACGCCAACCTGGAAAACGTCGATGCCCGGGATACCGGCACGCTGTCGCTGAACCTCACTGGCAACGCCTCGGCCAACCTCATCCTGGGCAATGCCGGCAAAAACACCCTCAATGGGGGACTTGGCGCCGATACCTTGATCGGCGACCTGGATGACGACACCTACGTCGTCGACAACGTCGGTGACACCGTCACCGAGAATGCCGACGCCGGGACCGACACCGTCAACGTGGCCATCGCCCTGGCGGGCGGCACCTACACCCTGGGCGAGAACCTGGAAAATGCCACGCTGACCAACACCGTGGCCTTCAACCTGACCGGCAACGAACTGGTCAACACCCTGACCGGTAACGCGGCGGCCAACCGTATCGACGGCGGCGCCGGTGCCGATGTCATGAACGGGGGCGCGGGCAACGATACCTATGTGGTCGATACCGTCGGTGAAACCATCATCGACAGTGCCGGCATCGATACGGTCGAATCCGCGGTGAGCTACACCCTGGGTGCGACGCTGGAAAACCTCACGCTGACCGGCAGTGCCGCCGTCAATGCCACGGGTAACGCGTTGGCCAACATTCTGGACGGCTCGCAAAACAGTGCGGCCAACGAGCTGACCGGGCTGGCCGGCAACGACACCTACATCGTCGGTGAGGATGACACGGTGGTCGAAGGCCTGAACGGCGGGATCGACCTGGTCAAGTCGGATCAGACCTACACGCTGGGCGCCAACGTCGAAAACCTCACGCTCACCGGCACTGGCAACATCGATGGCAAGGGTAATGGACTGGCCAACCTCATCACCGGTAACGACGGCAACAATAAACTCGACGGTGTGGGGGGCGTGGATACGCTGATCGGCGGCGAGGGCAATGACCAGTATGTCGTCGACCTGACCGCCACCAACCTGCTGGAGGACAAGGTGATCGAGATCGCCGGTGAGGGCATCGATACCCTGACGCTGGCCAGTTCGTTTGCTAACGCCACGGTCACTACCCTGGTCCTGGACGCCAACCTGGAAAACGTCGATGCCCGGGATACCGGCACGCTGTCGCTGAACCTCACTGGCAACGCCTCGGCCAACCTCATCCTGGGCAATGCCGGCAAAAACACCCTCAATGGGGGGCTTGGCGCCGATACCCTGATCGGCGACCTGGGTGACGACACCTACGTCGTCGACAACGTCGGTGACACCGTCACCGAGAATGCCGACGCCGGGACCGACACCGTCAACGTGGCCATCGCCCTGGCGGGCGGCACCTACACCCTGGGCGAGAACCTGGAAAATGCCACGCTGACCAACACCGTGGCCTTCAACCTGACCGGCAACGAACTGGTCAACACCCTGACCGGTAACGCGGCGGCCAACCGTATCGACGGCGGCGCCGGTGCCGATGTCATGAACGGGGGCGCGGGCAACGATACCTATGTGGTCGATACCGTCGGTGAAACCATCATCGACAGTGCCGGCATCGATACGGTCGAATCCGCGGTGAGCTACACCCTGGGTGCGACGCTGGAAAACCTCACGCTGACCGGCAGTGCCGCCGTCAATGCCACCGGTAACGCGTTGGCCAACATTCTGGACGGCTCGCAAAACAGTGCGGCCAACGAGCTGACCGGCCTGGCCGGCAACGACACCTACATCGTCGGTGAGGATGACACGGTGGTCGAAGGCCTGAACGGCGGGATCGACCTGGTCAAGTCGGACCAGACCTACACGCTGGGCGCCAACGTCGAAAACCTCACGCTCACCGGCACTGGCAACATCAATGCTACGGGCAATGTCCTGAACAACACATTGATCGGCAACGCCGGCAACAACCAGCTTTACGGTGGCCTGGGTGTCGACATCCTCAAGGGCGGCACGGGCGATGACCTGTATCTGGTTGATTTGAATGCCACGAACCAGTTGGAAGATACCCTGACCGAGAACGCCAGCGAGGGGGTCGATACCGTCCGCTTGCAGGGCGGCGCGGTACTGGCGTCTTCGAGCTTGCTGACCCTGGGCGCCAATCTGGAAAACCTCGACGCCAGCTTGACCGGCACCAAGCTGCTCAACCTCACGGGTAACGCGCTGAACAACGAACTGATCGGCAATGGCGCGAACAACACCCTCGACGGCGGTGCCGGCAACGATACGCTCAACGGCGGTGCGGGCAACGACACACTCAATGGTGGGATTGGCAGCGACATCCTGATCGGTGGGCTGGGTGACGATATCTACACGGTCGACAACCTGGGCGACAGCGTGACGGAAAACGCTGCTGAGGGTACCGACCTGGTCAGGGTAGCCATAGCCACCGCAGGGGGGACCTACAACCTGAGCGCCAACGTGGAGTATGCAACGCTAGTCAACACCGTAGCGTTCGACCTGACCGGTAATGACCTGAACAACACCTTGACGGGTAACGCGGCGAACAACCGTATCGACGGTGGAGCGGGGGCCGACCACATGATCGGTGGCGCCGGTAACGACACCTATATCGTCGACAATATCGGTGACGGAATTGTTGACAGCGCCGGGGTGGATACCGTCCTGTCCAGCATCAGTTACGACCTGAATGAGAACGGCGTCGAGAACCTCACGCTGACCGGCACAGCTGACATCGATGCTGATGGCAACAAGCTGGCCAACATCCTGACCGGTAACAGCGGCAACAACAAACTCGATGGCTTGGAGGGCGTCGATACGTTGGTGGGGGGAGCTGGCAACGATCAGTACAATGTCGATCTGACCAGCACGAATGCGTTGCAGGACAAACTGGTCGAAGTGGCCAGCGAGGGCAACGACACCGTTGTGGTTTTTGGGGGTGTCGCGGGTCTCAACGTGGCCACCATCACCCTGGGGGCAAACCTGGAAAACCTCGACCTCAGCAATACCGAAGCTAACGTCAAGCTCAATCTGCTCGGCAACGCTCTGGACAACGTGCTGACGGGCAATACGTCGCAGAACGTGTTCACCGGGGGATTGGGTAGCGACACGTTCACGTTCACCAATCTGGGCCAGTTGGGCCTGACCAGTGCAAACTGGGACGTCGTCACCGATTTCACATCGGGTACCGATCATATTGATCTGACGGGGTTGGGCACCTTCCAACTGCTCGACAGTAATACGGCCTTTACGGATGCCGGGCAATTGAAACTGAGCGATGGTGTGCTGTATGGGACGACCAATATCGGAGCTGACGCAGATTTCGCCATCAAGCTCACCGGGGTTGCCACTTTGACGCAGTCCGACTTCGTCTGAGTTGCAGCGCCATGATCCGGGGCGAGCCTTCAGTGCTTGCCCCGGATCGCTTTATTCCGCTCGACAGTGCACAGGCTACCGGTGTGAAAACCGCAGAAAAACCGTACCGTTCGCGACAGTTCACAGCCGGTTACGTTACCGGGGCTCTGGAATTGGATCTGGGATGGGGATTCTCACTGAAAGGTCGCCAAAGTGAGAAACAGCTAACACTTATTTTCAGCATTGGCGGGCGCAGGATCGGGAAAGCGCATCTATGCTGAGAAAGTTGGATCCGATTACCTGCCACGGAGGCGCCAGTCATGGTTTCAGTTCCTGAGCTTTGCCGCATTGTTGAGTCCGGTTTTCAGCCGCGTTCCTGTGCCTGCACGGTGAATCCGGACGGAACGTTACGGATCAAAGTCTACGAACCTGCCACCGGGCGAATTCTTTTGTTGATCACCAGAGTATCGCCAGCACGGCTGACCACCGTTCGCGATATCTCCAACCTGATTGGCGAGTTGCGCATCGAGATGCGCGCCGGTCGTCGGGCGTTTGCCGGCTGAAGTGGATCTATGTAGCAGCTGGCATTCGGGTCATGCCCGCGGTTGCAGCTCATCAATTATCTGCAAGCAATGATTCAACCCCGGCGATACGTCGCCCACGCGCCTGCTGAGAATGATCGGCGAGGTCGCGTTGTCTTCCAGCAGCGGCGTGAAACCAATGTCGTCGCGGTGCAACAATTGCACCGAGGCCGGCACCAGGGTGACCCCGATTCCCGCTCCCACCAGACCGATGGCTGTTTGCAGCTCGTTGGTCCATTGCGCCACGTGGATGCTCACGCCATAGGATTCGAATAACGCAATCACATGGTCGGCGTAGCTGGGACGCGGGTTGCCGGGGTACAGCACGAAGGGTTCTTTCGCCAGTTCGCGAAGGCTGATCGGCCCGGCCAGTAATGGGTGACCGGCGGGCAGGGCGGCGACCAGTCGGTCTTCGGTCAACACAGTCTGGATGATCGCCGGGTCGTCGATGCGAATTCGGCCGAAGCCGATATCGATGCGCCCGGCCTTGAGCGCCTGCACCTGTTGCAGCGTGGTCATTTCCGAAAGCCCCAGTTCAAGCTCCAGGGGCTCGCCGCTGCGCAAACGGCGAATCAGTTCCGGCAGCACGCCGTAGAGCGTCGATGGGGCAAAACCGATGCCCAGCCAGGTCTTCTCGCCCAGACCGATCCGTCGCGTGTTGTCGCACACCTTGCCCAGTTGCTCGAGCAGGGCGGTGGAGTGCTCATGGAAAAAACGCCCGGCATCGGTCAGCTTCAGCGGCCGCCCGCGTTCCAGCAACAACACCCCGAGCTCGTCCTCCAGCTGCTGCATCTGCCGGCTCAGGGGCGGTTGGGCAATATGCAGAAGCTCGGCGGCACGGGTGAAATTGAGGGTTTGAGCCAACACCTGAAAATACCGCAGGTGACGCAGTTCCATGGAGCCTCCAGACGCAAGTCAGTTGCATACCTTAAAGGTATCAAGTCAGACCAATTCTATATTGGCTTCCCGAAAAAAGCCGTACCAGAATCGGTTCCAGAACTTTAAGAACCTGACGGGTATCGACATGCTTGCAACAGCCATTGAATCGATCGAGACGATCATCGTCGATCTGCCGACCATCCGCCCGCACAAGCTGGCGATGCACACCATGCAGAACCAGACCCTGGTGATCATTCGCGTGCGCTGCGCCGACGGCATTGAAGGTATTGGCGAATCCACCACTATCGGTGGCCTGGCCTACGGCAACGAAAGCCCTGACAGCATCAAGACCAACATCGACCGACACTTCGCGCCGCTGCTGCTGGGCCAGGACAGTGCCAACGTGAACGCCGCGATGTTGCGCCTGGAGCGCAGCATCCGTGGCAACACCTTCGCTAAATCAGGTATCGAAACCGCCTTGCTCGACGCTCAGGGCAAACGCCTTGGGCTGCCGGTCAGCGAACTGCTGGGCGGCCGCGTTCGCGATGCCCTGCCAGTGGCGTGGACCCTGGCCAGTGGCGACACCGACAAGGACATCGCCGAAGCGGAAAAAATGCTCGACCTGCGCCGCCATCGGATCTTCAAACTGAAAATCGGTGCTGGTGAGGTCAATCGCGACCTGGCCCACGTCATTGCGATCAAGAAAGCCCTGGGTGATCGTGCCAGCGTGCGGGTCGATGTCAATCAGGCCTGGGATGAAGCGGTCGCGCTGCGCGCCTGCCGGATCCTGGGAACCAACGGCATCGACCTGATCGAACAGCCGATCTCGCGCAACAACCGCGCCGGCATGGCGCGCCTGAATGCCATGAGCCCGGCGCCGATCATGGCCGACGAATCCATCGAGTGCGTGGAAGATGCCTTCAACCTGGCCCGTGAAGGCGCGGCCTCGGTGTTTGCCTTGAAGATCGCCAAGAACGGCGGCCCGCGCGCCGTACTGCGAACCGCTGCGATTGCCGAAGCGGCCGGTATCGGCCTGTATGGCGGCACCATGCTCGAAGGTGGCATCGGCACCCTGGCCTCGGCGCATGCCTTTGTCACGCTGAACAAGCTGGCGTGGGACACCGAGCTGTTCGGCCCATTGCTGCTGACTGAAGACATTCTCAGCGAACCGCTGGTCTATCGCGATTTTGAGTTGCACGTGCCGAAAACACCGGGGCTGGGCCTGAGCCTCGATGAAGAACGTCTGGCGTTCTTCCGTCGTGACAAAACGTCTACTGCCATTCATCAAGCCTGAGGAGAGCATTATGCTGTTCCACGTAAAAATGACCGTGAACCTGCCGGTCGATATGAATCCCGAAGCTGCCGCGAAGCTGAAGGCTGACGAAAAAGCCCTGGCCCAGCGCCTGCAAGAGCAAGGCAAGTGGCGTCACCTGTGGCGCATCGCCGGACACTATGCCAATTACAGCGTTTTCGACGTCGACAGCGTGCAGGAACTGCACGACCTGCTCATGCAATTGCCGCTGTTTCCGTACATGGCGATCGAGGTCGACGCGATGTGCCGGCATCCTTCTTCCATCCGCGAGGATGACCGCTGAACCCAGCCTGTTCAGTTCGCTACGCTAATAATTACAAGATGAGGAACCCACCAAAATGAACGTCAAGATTTCCCACACTGCCGAAGTCCAGAAATTTCTCGAAGAGGCCAGCGGTCTACTCAACGACGCGGGCGACCCGCGGGTCAAGGCCCTGGTTTACCGCATTCTGCGTGATTCGGTGAACATCATCGAAGACCTGGCCGTGACGCCGGAAGAGTTCTGGAAAGCCGTCAACTACCTCAACGTGCTGGGTGCGCGTCAAGAGGCCGGGTTGGTGGTGGCCGGGCTCGGTCTGGAGCATTACCTCGACCTGCTGATGGACGCCGAAGACGAGCAGGCCGGCAAGGCCGGCGGCACGCCGCGGACCATCGAAGGCCCGCTGTACGTGGCGGGTGCGCCGCTGTCGGAAGGCGAAGCGCGACTGGATGACGGCGTCGATCCGGGTGTGGTGCTGTTCATGCAGGGCCAGGTCAAGAACACCGCTGGCGAACCGTTGGCCAGCGCGGTGGTGGATGTCTGGCACGCCAACACCGGCGGCACTTACTCCTACTTCGATACCACCCAGTCGGAGTTCAACCTGCGTCGTCGTATCGTCACCGATGCCGAGGGTCGCTATCGCTTTCGCAGCATCGTGCCGTCGGGCTATGGCTGCCCGCCGGACGGTCCGACCCAGCAACTGCTCGATCAACTGGGTCGCCATGGGCAACGGCCGGCGCACATTCACTTCTTCATCTCCGCGCCGGATCATCGTCACCTGACCACCCAGATCAACCTCGATGGCGATCAGTACCTGCACGACGATTTCGCCTATGCCACTCGGGACGAGCTGATCGCCAAGATCACCTTCAGCGACGATCCGCAACGTGCGGCGGCCCATGGTGTGAGCGGTCGTTTTGCCGAAATCGACTTCGATTTCACCTTGCAGACCTCCGCGCAACCCGACGAGCAGCAACGCCACGAGCGGGTCCGCGCACTCGAGGACTGATATCCTCGAACAGCGGAACCGGGCCACGAGATAATTGACTGTTTATCTCGTGGTCTTCGGCGTTTCAACCCTGGAATGGCCCGACGCAACCTATAACAACAATGAGAGTGACCCGATGATGCAAGCGCAACTGTTGAGTCAGCGCAGCACCGTATTCGACCACGCCGACCCTTACGCGGTGTCGGGCTACGTCAATCAGCATGTCGGTAACCATTGCATTCTGATGCCCCGGGCCGGGCGACCGCTGGCCAGCCTCAATCACCGCAAGTTTGCCAGCCTCGACCTGTGCCGCATCAGCTATGGCGGCAGCGTACGGGTCACCTCCGGTGCGCTGGAAAGCATCTATCACCTGCAAGTGCTACTGCGCGGCAACTGCCTGTGGCGCGGCCACGGCCAGGAACACTACTTCGCCCCTGGCGAGTTGCTGCTGATCAATCCCGACGATCCGGTGGACCTGACATATTCCGACGATTGCGAAAAATTCATCCTCAAAGTCCCCACCCCGTTGCTGGAATCCGTGTGCGATGAGCAGCGCTGGCGCTATCCGGGGCAGGGCGTGCGGTTTCTGGAGAACCGTTATCAGCTCGATGAACTGGAAGGCTTTGTCGGGCTGCTGGCGATGATTTGCCAGGAGGCCGAGGCCACCGAGCAGATTCCCAAAGTGCAGGAGCACTACGCACAGATCATCGTCAGCAAGATGCTCAGCCTGATGAAGACCAATGTCAGCCGGATCAGTCTCGGCTCACAGACGGCCACATTCGAGGTGATTGCCGACTACATCGCGGGGCATCTCAAACAGGACATCGACAGCGAAGAACTGGCACGCCAGGCGCGGATGAGTCTGCGCTCGTTGTACGGATTGTTTGAACGCAACGCTGGCACCACGCCGAAAAACTACATCCGGCAAAAACGCCTTGAGCGCATCAACGCCTGTCTGAGCGACCCGACCTGCAACGTGCGCAACGTTACGGAAGTGGCGATGGATTACGGCTTCCTGCACCTGGGCCGGTTCTCCGACAACTACCGCAAACAGTTCGGCGAGTTGCCATCGGACACCCTCAAACGTCGTCACTGAAACACCGCAAAGCACCTGTAGCAGCTGTCGAGCCTGCGAGGCTGCGTTCGAGTGCGCAGCGCTCGCAAAATGGCCCGCACGGTATTTCAGGCAGACCGCATTGTTCCTTGGCGAGCGCTTCGCACTCGAACGCAGCCTCGCAGGCTCGGCAGCTGCTACAGGAAGTGGGCCGTTTGCAGTAAACGGATACAGGTCTGCACCCTGCGGATAGTCCGCCACTTCCCCCCGTCCTAGCATGGCCCTGCCTGAATAAAAACAATGGAGGCGGCGGCCATGACCCTGCGACCCGAATACCTTCACTCCCTGCTCGAAGATGACAAAGAACAGGGCATCTATCGCTGCAAGCGCGAGATGTTCACCGACCCGCGGCTGTTCGATCTCGAGATGCAGCACATCTTCGAAGGCAACTGGCTGTACCTGGCCCACGAAAGCCAGATCCCCAACAAAAACGACTTCTACACCACCACCATGGGGCGCCAGTCGATCTTCATCGCCCGCAACAAGGACGGTGAACTCAATGCGTTCCTCAACGCCTGCAGCCATCGCGGCGCGACGCTGTGCCGGCACAAGTCCGGCAACAAAAGTTCGTACACCTGCCCATTCCATGGCTGGACCTTCAACAACTCCGGCAAACTGCTCAAGGTCAAGGATCCGGCCGAAGCGGGCTACCCGGCGAGCTTCAACTGCGAAGGCTCCCACGACCTGACCAAAGTCGCGCGTTTCGAGTCGTATCGCGGCTTCCTGTTTGGCAGCCTCAAGGCTGATGTCGTGCCGCTGGTTGAACACCTGGGCGAGTCGGCGAAGATCATCGACATGATCGTCGACCAGTCCGCCGATGGCCTGGAAGTGTTGCGCGGTTCCTCCAGCTACATCTACGAAGGCAACTGGAAACTCACCGCCGAAAACGGCGCCGACGGCTATCACGTCAGCTCCGTGCACTGGAACTACGCCGCCACCCAGAACCAGCGCAAGCAGCGCGAGGCCGGCGATTGCAATCCGACCATGAGCGCCGGCAGTTGGGCCAAGCAGGGCGGCGGTTTCTATTCCTTCGACAAGGGCCACATGCTGCTCTGGACCCGTTGGTCCAACCCCGAAGACCGTCCGCTGTACGAGCGTCGCGATGAGCTGGCCCAGGATTTCGGCAAGGCTCGCGCCGACTGGATGATCGAGAACTCGCGCAACCTGTGCCTGTACCCGAACGTGTACCTGATGGACCAGTTCAGTTCGCAGATTCGAATCGCCCGACCGATCTCGGTCGACCGCACGGAAATCACCATTTACTGCATCGCCCCCAAAGGCGAAAGCGACCACGCCCGTTCGAGCCGGATTCGTCAGTACGAAGACTTCTTCAACGTTAGCGGCATGGCTACCCCGGATGATCTGGAAGAATTTCGTTCCTGCCAGACCAGTTATCAGGGCAGCGTGACTGCCTGGAACGACATGTCCCGTGGCGCCGAACACTGGATCGAAGGCGCCGATGACGCGGCCAAGGAAATCGACCTGCATCCGCTGCTCAGCGGCGTGCGCACCGAAGACGAAGGCCTGTTCGTACTGCAACACAAGTATTGGCAGCAGACCATGCTCAAGGCCCTGGCCGCCGAGCAGTCCGAACTGATTCCTGTGGAGGCCGTGCAATGACCATCACCTATGACACCGTGCGCGATTTTCTCTACCGCGAAGCGCGCTACCTCGATGACCGGCAATGGGACGAATGGCTGGAGCTGTACGCCCCGGACGCGACGTTCTGGATGCCGTCCTGGGACGACAACGACGAGTTGACTGAAGACCCGCAACGAGAAATCTCGCTGATCTGGTACGGCAACCGCACCGGCCTGGAAGACCGCGTTTTCCGCATCAAGACCGAGCGTTCCAGCGCCACCATGCCGGACACCCGCACCTCGCACAACATCAGCAACATCGAGCTGCTCGAACAGGCCGACGGGTTCTGCAAAGTGCGCTTCAACTGGCACACCCTGAGCTTTCGCTACAAGACCGTCGACAGCTATTTCGGCAGCAGTTTCTACACCCTCGATGTGCGCGGTGAAAACCCGCTGATCAAGGCCAAGAAAGTGATCCTGAAGAACGACTACGTTCGCCAGGTCATCGATGTCTACCACCTGTGAGGCAGCGGTCATGACTCATTCCATTGCATTCAATTTTGAAGACGGCGTCACCCGATTCATCGACGCCAATGTCGGCGAAACCGTGGCCGATGCCGCGTATCGCCAAGGCATCAATATTCCACTGGATTGCCGCGACGGCGCCTGCGGTACCTGCAAATGCTTCGCCGAGGCCGGCCGTTATGATTTGGGCGAGGAGTACATCGAAGACGCACTCAGCGCGGAAGAGGCCGAGCAAGGTTTCGTCCTGACCTGCCAGATGCGCGCCCAGAGCGATTGCGTGGTGCGCGTGCCGACCTCTTCCGAAGTGTGCCGCACCCGTCAGGCCAGTTACGACGCGACCATCAGCGCCGTGCGCCAGTTGTCCGACAGCACCATCGCGCTGTCGGTCAAGGGCGAAGCCCTGAGCAAACTGGCGTTCCTGCCGGGGCAATACGTGAACCTCGGGATTCCCGGCAGCGAGCAGACCCGAGCCTATTCGTTCAGCTCGTTGCAGCGCGACGGCGAAGTCAGTTTCCTGATCCGCAACGTGCCCGGCGGCTTGATGAGCAGCTTTCTCACCGGTATGGCCAAGGCGGGCGACAGCATGAGCCTGGCCGGGCCGTTGGGCAGTTTCTACTTGCGCGACATTCGCCGTCCGTTGTTGCTGCTGGCCGGTGGTACGGGGCTGGCGCCGTTCACGGCGATGCTGGAAAAAATCGCCGAGCAGGGCAGTGAGCATCCGCTGCATTTGATCTACGGCGTGACCAACGATTTCGATCTGGTGGAAATGGATCGACTCGAAGCCTTTGCCGCGCGAATCCCGAACTTCAGCTTCAGCGCCTGCGTCGCCAACCCCGACAGCCAGCATCCGCTCAAGGGCTACGTGACCCAACACATCGAGCCGCAGCATTTGAACGAAGGCGACGTCGATGTCTACCTGTGCGGCCCGCCGCCGATGGTCGAGGCCGTCAGCCAGTTCATCCGTGAAAAAGGCATCGCGCCGACAAACTTTTACTACGAGAAATTTGCCGCCAGCGCGGCGTAAGTATCAGCAACGACACCGTCTTTGTAGCAGCTGCCGAGCCTGCGAGGCTGCGTTCGGCTGCGAAGCAGTCGTGAAACTTGAGTGCACGGTCTTCCTGATGCACCGCATGCACTGATCTCACGACTGCTTCGCAGCCGAACGCAGCCTCGCAGGCTCGGCAGCTGCTACAGATAGCCGATTCCCTGCGAAATTGATCTTCGCCACGAGGTATGTATGAACAGATTCCACGAAAAAGTCGCGCTGATCACCGGCGCTGCCCAAGGCATCGGTCGGCGTGTTGCCGAACGCATGGCGGCGGAAGGGGCGCGGTTGATTCTGGTCGATCGCTCCGAGCTGGTGTTCGAGGTTCAGCAGCAATTGGGGCAGGGCAGCCAGGTGCTCGCGCTGACCGCCGATCTTGAGCAATACAGCGAATGCAGCCGCGTCATGCAAACCGCCGTCGAGCGTTTCGGGCGTCTGGATGTGCTGGTCAATAATGTGGGCGGGACGATCTGGACTAAGCCTTTTGAGCATTACGAAGCGTCGCAGATCGAGGCCGAAGTGCGCCGTTCGCTGTTCCCGACGCTGTGGTGCTGTCATGCCGCGCTGCCGTTCATGCTTGAGCAGGGGAGCGGTGCCATCGTCAACGTTTCGTCCATCGCCACGCGCAGTGTCAATCGCGTGCCGTACGGTGCAGCGAAGGGTGGGGTCAATGCGCTGACCGCTTGCCTGGCCTTCGAAACCGCCGGTCGCGGGATTCGGGTCAATGCCACCGCGCCCGGTGGCACCGAAGCGCCGCCGCGGGTCATTCCGCGCAACAGCGCCGATCAGAGCGAGCAAGAGAAGGTCTGGTATCAGCAGATTGTCGACCAGACGCTCGACAGCAGTTTGATGAAGCGCTATGGCACGCTGGATGAGCAGGCAAGCGCTATTCTGTTTCTGGCCAGCGACGAAGCGTCCTATATCACCGGCATGATCATGCCGGTCGGTGGCGGCGACCAGGGCTGACGCGACTCGCCAATAACCCCATCCTCAATCGGAGTCATCGTGATGAGCGACAAACCCACAATCGTGCTGGTCCATGGTTTTTGGGGCGGTGCTGCCCACTGGAACAAGGTCATCGCCGAGTTGATTCACAAGGGCATTACGAACATCCGCGCGGTGGAGATGCCGCTGACTTCATTGGCCGACGATGCAGAGCGCACGCGCAAGATGGTCGCCCAAGTGCCTGGGCCCGTGTTGCTGGTGGGGCATTCCTATGGCGGCGCGGTGATTACCGAGGCCGGCGATCAACCGAATGTGGTGGGGCTGGTGTACATCGCTGCCTTCGCGCCGGACGCCGGTGAAAGTCCCGGCGGCATCACGCAACGGCATCCACCCGCAGCGGCGGCCAACCTGGCTCCCGACAGCGACGGTTATCTGTGGGTCAAACCCGAGCTCTATCACGAAAGCTTCTGCCAGGACCTGCCCAAGACCGAAGGGTTGGTGATGGGCATCACCCAGAAAGCGCCGCTGGCCAGCACCTTCGGCGACACCATTACCACGGTGGCGTGGAAGAAGAAGCCGTCGTGGTATCAGGTTTCTATGGATGACAGGATGATCTCGCCAGACAATCAGCAATGGATGGCGGGGCGGCTGAACACCAGGGAGATCCTGACCCTGAATGCCAGCCATGCGTCCCTGGCGTCGATGCCGGTCGAGATTGCAGCGTTCATCGATAAGGCCGCGATGGCGTTGGCCGCGGGATAGAGAGCCTTACAGGCGACGCTGAAACGCTTTGATGATTTTGAGCGTGGCGTCGCTTGTGTTGAGGTTCTGGACCGCGTCCAGCGGATACCAGATGCAATCGAAAATTTCGTTTTGCGGGCGGGCCTCACCCGGGTTCGTCACAAAAGCCTCGTACACATGGTGTCGGGTGCTGGCCGTTTGCAACTCCATCAGGTACAGCATCCCGTCGACCCCAAGCCCTGTCTCTTCCTGAAGCTCTCGTGTGGCGGCGTCGGCAATGGCTTCACCACGCTCAACCTTTCCGCCGGGCAGCATCCAGCGACTCCTCGGCTTGCGCACCAGGAGAATGTGCCGGTCCTGCTCGCAAATGACCGTCGCGCGTACTTTCATGTATTACCTGATTACCGCTTGTCATTAATCAGTCATAAAAGTGCAATATTCGAGCCGAGGCGTCTGTCTCAAAGGTTGGAGTGATGGACGAGGTTGAAAGTGCAACCGGATGTCGGAATCCTGGCGCGACGTCTGGTTGGCACTTCATCGAAGGTCGGGTGTAAGGTATTCAAGTGAATCCAGGATCATCACTGCCGAAATGGAGGTGACTATGAGCGTTCCGATGCTGACCAAAATGCACATGAACGGTTATGACGTACTCAGCGTGAACAACGGCCCATGGCGGGTGTGCACCAAAGGTGACCGGCTTGGAGCCTTTGGCAGTAAAGAGGAAGCACTGGCCTTTGCCGCCGCTCTTCCCGGCTACAAGGCCAGAGCCAGTCGGCCTGCACGCAGCCAGAAGTCAGATAAATAGCGCACTTTCAGCCCCGGTTCGCCGGGGCTTTTCTTTGGCTGGCGCTGAGGTCTTGAGCTAATAACCACCACCACCGGTGCTGCGGGAAGGCTCTCGGGCTTTTTGCTGCGCGTTACTCCATTCCGCGCAGGTCATGAAACTTTTATGGTCGACCTTGCCCCTGCCATCGAAACTGACGTTGTACGTTTGCTGATGGCCGGCCTGCGTCAGCTTGTAGTCAAAGCAAGTGCCGGGCTCAACGGTGCGATCCGTTATGGATAAAGGCTGGCCGCCAATCTGCTGGACTTGATCCTTGCTCATGCCGGTCTCGACCTTTGCGACCAGCGGTTGATCGCGATAGACACGCGATTCGGTGCTGCAGCCACCTGACGCGGCCAGTACAACGACCAGCGCGCATAGAGGCTTGTGCATGGCAGTGCTCCTGCTATTGAGCTTTCGTTCGAGTGATAATCTTGGCTTTGACTTCCTCGGCATAACCCTTCAGTCGTTCTTCATCTCCCTGAAACAACTCACACAGCTTCAGGATTGCTTGCGCATCCACGTCATTGCCGGCCAGGCGTAGTTGCTCTGCGATGCGCAAAAGCTCTACCGCTGACCATCTTAAATCCGACGCAAGGCCTTGCAGGTCACGCCGAAGTTCGTTTTCAGATTCGTTAAGCCACATGATGACCTCCTGCCAATCTCCGCTACGAAATTTTAGTCCCATTTCCCAGGTCAGGGCGTTTTGTTCGTCTGGACCGTTGGTGCAGCCTTTTGTCGGGAAAATGAACGCGAACCCGCAGATCTGATGTCGTAGGAAAGTAGTGAACTTTTGCTAGGGCGAGGCAACTTCAAATGACGGCTACTGATGACTTTAGATTTCATGCCCATGAGCTGATCGTTGATCTGGACGCGGCCACCACGGAAATGATGAAACTGATTTCTGCCCATCAGATGAGCGGCCCGGAATGGGAGCGGGTCACTCAATGGCAGCATGAAGCGTATGAAAGATGGATGACTTATCTGAACGAGAGGTCGTATCCGGATCCCGGCGAGCACAGCGCCCCTTGCTGAGGTCAGTGCAAAGGATGGATGTCTGGACAGCGACACGCTACATTCCCCTTTTTCGGGATAAGGAAGCGTCATGCGCAAATTGATTGGGGGAGTAGGGTTGGCGTTGCTGGCGGGCTGTTCGTTACCCGCGTCCCTGGTGCCAGGTGAGCCCAATCTCAGCAAGTACAGCAACAAGGCGCCGAAAGACTATGCCGCGTGCGTGCTGCCGGCGTGGCAGCGGGAGATACCCAACACGAGCCAATCGGCGATTTCCAATGGCTACAGGGTCACTGCGCCAAGCATCATCACGGCCGACGAGATTGTGGATATCGTGAAATCGAAGGATGGCAGCCACGTATCGCTTTATCAGGGGCCGCCCTGGGCGAAATCCGGGGCGTTGCGTCAGGCCGTGCGTGATTGTCTGTAAGGTTTAGTCGGTGATATCGGTCACCTGGATGATCGGGTCGTCGCTTGCCTGAGTGCTCGCACTGATTTTCTTTTCCCGACGATCATTCATCCAGTTGTCCACCTGGGCATTGAATTGCGCTGGCGCTTTTCGTCCGACCTTCCTCGCGAGATCAAGAATGGTCTGCTGGGCGAGGGCGTCTTCCATGCGTTTCTGCGCGGTCATCATGGCGGCATGAACTGCGCAGGGACCTGCCAGCGCCCACGCCGGCGCGGAACCTTCGAACAAGGCGCAACGCCCACGAATCTCCCGGCAATCGAAGATGAGCTTCTGGCCGTCGATGGCATTGACGATATCCAGAATGCTGATTTCGTCAGAAGGCCGGGCCAGCTTGAACCCGCCGCGCACGCCTTCAGTGGCGACCACCAGTTTTGCCTTGGCCAGTTTGGTGAAGATTTTTGCCAGATAGTCCTGTGGTACGCCTTGCAGCTCAGCAAGGTCGCGCACGCTCGCCTCGCGGGTGTCGCCGCAATTGCCCACCAAAAAAATCAGGCAATGAATGCCGTACTCAACGCCTGCGCTGTAAAGAGACATGTCGATCTCCGACTAAAGTTGTCGTAAATGTTAACAGCGGAAAGCGAACCGAGCAACGCATCCGGTCGCGTATCCACTGCTCGTTGTGCGGCAGGAGTTGCTGTGTATAAGCCTTTTTGGACTAATCAAAACTTTCGATACTAACCATCAGTAATTTCGTTTTGTGCCAAGTAACTAGGATAAATATAGTCGCCGTTGTCCGGTCAGCAGTGGTAAGCAGTCGCTACCGAAGAGCGTGACCTTTAACGAACTCATCACTTGGTCTTCTCCCCGGAGTTAAAAATGAAACAGCACATCCTGGTTATCGGCGCAGGTTTCGGTGGCATGTGGACGGCTTTGAGCGCCACGCGTCTGTTCGACATTCATGGCCACAACGACGTTGAAGTGACCGTTCTGGCCCCTCAGGCCGAGCTGCGAGTCCGTCCGCGCTTCTACGAGCCGAATGCTCACCAACTGGCCGCACCGATCGGCGAACTGTTCGATGCGGTCGGCGTCCGTTTCATCAAGGGCTCTGCCGAGACCATCGATGTTGCGCAAAAACGTGTCGGCTACCTCGATGCATCCGGCAACCAGCAAGTGTGCAGCTACGACAAACTCGTTCTGGCAACTGGCAGCCGTCTGGCACTGCCGAACACGCCAGGTGTGGCGGAACACGCCTTCGACGTGGATCAGATCGAGCAGGCCGTACGCCTGGAAAATCACCTCAAGTCCTTGGTCAACCTGCCAGAAAGCAACGCCCGCAACACCGTAGTGGTGGCCGGCGGTGGCTTCACCGGGATCGAAACCGCGACTGAAATGCCTGCGCGTCTGCGTGCCATCCTGGGTGATCGTGCCGACATAGAAGTGATCATCGTTGATCGTGGCGAGAAAGTTGGCGGGTCCATGGGCGCCGAGATCGCCGAATCAATCGCTGAAGCCAGCATTGAAACGGGCGTGAAATGGCGCTTGAAATCGTCGGTCGTCGCCGTCGATGAAAATGGTGTGACCCTGGCCGATGGTCAGCGCATCGATGCCAAAACCGTCGTCTGGACCACCGGTGTGCGCGCCAGTTCGTTGACCGAGCAGATTCCGGCCGAACGCGATCACCTGGGTCGTCTGCACGTCGACGCTCATTTGAAAGTCATTGGCCAGGAAGACATCTTCGCCACCGGCGACGTGGCCTACGCCGCCAGCGATGACATTGGCAACTTCGCATTGATGACCTGTCAGCACGCCATCTCGCTGGGTCGTCATGCCGGTAACAACGTTGCCGCACAGATTCTGGGCGTGGACCCGACCCCGTACAGCCAGCCCAAATACGTGACCTGTCTGGATCTGGGGGCCTGGGGCGCGGTCTACACCGAGGGTTGGGACCGCCAGGTGAAGTTGGTCAAAGAGGAAGCCAAAGCGCTGAAAACCCAGATCAACACGATGTGGATCTACCCGCCCGCGGCTGACCGTGTCACTGCGCTGGCTTCAGCGGATCCGATGATTCCTGTCGCCTGAAACGTCGGCAGTGGTGCTTCGATAACGCTGCCTGCTTAGAAAAAATCCCGCCCGGGTTCCCTTGGGCGGGATTTTTTTTGCGTCTTGAGAGGTTGCGATCGTGAAATTTAACATGTACTTTTTCATGAAATTATAAGTATAAAAATTCACGAGGCCCGCATGTTTCAGCAATCTACCCAGCACGTCGCCAGCTATTACGCCCACACCTGCGCGGATCGCTTGGTGGATCGAGCTGTTCTTGAGGGCGAGCAGGACACCGAAGTGTTGATCATCGGGGCCGGCTTCAGTGGGTTGCATACTGCGTTGCGTCTGGCACTGGCCGGCAAGCGCGTGACGTTGCTGGAAGCCAGTCGGGTGGCCTGGGCCGCCTCCGGTCGAAATGGCGGTCAGGCCATTCTCGGTTGGTCGTGTGACATGCCGCCGTTGGAGGCGGCGCTGGGTTATGAGCGAGCGCGCCGGTTATGGGACAGCATGCGCTGGGCGGCACGGGAGTTGCGAGATTTGCCCGCGCGCCATGATTTTGATTGTGACTATCGGCCCGGCCACCTCTGGACGTCGGTGATGCCGCGTCGGGTGAGTCTGCTGACAGAATGGCAACACGAGGCCAGCCACAAGTGGGGCCACGATGGTTTGCAGTTCATTTCGCGCGAGGCGTTGCCTGATTGGGTCGCCAGTGAGCGCTACCAGGCGGGCCTGTTCGATCCTGAAGGCGGGCATTTGAATCCGCTGAAACTGGCGCTCGGCCTGGCCGCTGCGATTGAACAGTCCGGTGGACGCATTTATGAACAGAGCAAGGCGTTGAGTTATCGCGAAGATGGCGATCGTTACGTGGTCACCACTGAGCGCGGTCGCATTCGCGCTGACGTGCTGGTGCTGGCGTGCAATGCCTACCTCGATCGGCTTGATCCGAAGCTGTCGAGTTGCGTATTACCGGTTGGCACTTATCAGGTGGCCACCGCGCCACTTTCAGCGCAACAGGCGACCGCGCTGCTACCCGGCAATGTGTGCGTCACCGACAACCAGTTTGTCCTCGATTATTTCCGCCGTACACCGGACAACCGCCTGCTGTTCGGCGGTGGTTGCACCTATTTGGGCGGCATGCCGAAGGACATCGCCGCCGCCACGCGGCCCTATCTGGAGCGCGTGTTTCCCCAGCTCAAGGGCGTCGAACTGGACTTTGCCTGGGGAGGACACATCGATCTGACCCTCAAACGCACGCCTGATATCGGTCGACGTGGCGATCTCTACTGGCTACAGGGTTACTCCGGACATGGCGTGCTGCCGACATTGGCCGGGGCGCGTGCCGTGTCCGACGCGATACTTGGCCAGCCGGATGAGCTGGCGTTGTACCAGGGTTTGATCAACGGCAGTTTTCCCGGTGGAAAGTATTTGGCAGCGCCATTGGAAGCCATCGGCAAGGCCTGGTATCGGCTGCGCGACAGCCTTTGAAACATCAATTTCTGGAAGCCTTTAGATGGACATGCAAGAAGAAATCTCGGCGCTGGCGATCCTGATCCAGGACCTGCGCAAACACAAAAAGTACACGCTCAAAGAGCTGGCGGACAAAATCGGTCGTTCGGTCGGCTTTCTCTCGCAAGTCGAGCGGGGGTTGTCACGTCCCACGGTGGCGGACTTGACCGCCATCAGCGAAACCCTCGGCGTGCCGACCACCTATTTCTATAGCTTGCCCAAGCCCATGGCATTGCCTTGGGTGACCCGCCCGGATGAGCGACGCACGCTGTACTACGCCGACGGGATTACCGACATCCTCGTCTCTCCGAAGATGAGGGCGTCCTTTTCAATGCTTGAAAGCCAACTGGAGCCCGGCGCCAGCAGTGGTGATCGGCACATGAACGACAGCTCGGAGCAGGGTGGCTATGTCCTCGAGGGTGAACTGACGCTGTGGCTGGATGACGATAAGCCGGTGACATTGCGCACCGGCGACAGTTTTCAGCTGGCCAGTCATACGCATTGCCGCTACGGCAACCTCTCGGATCAGCTCGCCCGGGTGCTTTGGGTTTACACCTGATAAAAACAACAAGGAACACTAACGATGGATGCTGTCTGCTCTGATCTGGTTGCTGAGGTTCGCGCGTTTCGTCAGCGCTTCCCGCAGGTGCGTTACGTTGACCTGATTTCCCTGGACATCCCCGGGCATTTTTACGGTAAGCGCTACCCGATAGACATGCTCGAGAAAGTTGCCGCAGGCAGCGTGCTCAAGCTGCCACAAAACTGTGTGTTGCTGGGTACGCAGGGCGGTCTGTTCAAAATCGGCGACTACTGTTTCAACGACGGCGACCCGGATGCTCCACGCCGCCTGGTGCCCGGTACGCTCAAGCCGGTGAGTTGGGAAAAACAACTGCTGGGGCAGATGCTGATTACCTCCAGCGGTACTGAAAAGCCAATCGTCTTCGAGCCGCGCGAAGTGTTGGCGCAGGTGCTTGAGCGCCTTGGCCGAAAAGGGATTTTCCCCGTGGTCGCGTTCGAACTGGAGTTCTATCTGTTCGATCGCCAGCTACGTGACGGCTTGCCACAGTTCCCTCGCGATCAGCTGACGGACGATGCCGATGATCAGCCGAATATGCACATCGAACGGCTGTCGAGATTTTCACCGGTACTCGATGACATGGTCGAAACGGCGCGGGCGCAAGGCATCGATGCCACGGTGATCACTGCGGAGTTGGGCCCGGGCCAGTTCGAGATCAATTTCGGTCACCTTGACGACGGCCTGCGTGCGGCCGACTGGGCGGCCCTGTTCTGCCGCAGCACACGGGGGGTGGCCCTCAAGCACAACCACCGCGCCAGCTTCATGGCCAAACCCTACTTGCAGCACCCCGGTAGCGGCATGCATGTGCATGTGAGCCTTTACGACGAGGCGGGAACCAACTTGTTGGCGGCTAACGATCAGCAGGCACTGCGCCATGCAGTGGCCGGCTGCCTTGAAGTGTTGCCGCATTGCATGCCGATCTTTGCACCGAATCACAACGCAATGCGTCGCTTGAGCGGCACGGTGAATGTCGCGACGCGCGCCAGTTGGGGCTTTGAAGATCGTGACGCCTGCCTGCGGGTGCCTGAGTCGGACGCTAAGAATCTGCGCATCGAACATCGCCTGGCGGGCGCGGATGCCAATCCTTATCTCGTGTTGGCGGCGATTCTGGTAGGGCTGGAGCAAGGGCTGGAAGTGGGGCGTGAACCGATTGCACCCCTCAACGAAGATCGTGGCAGCGGAATCGACTTCCCGCTGGAGATGCTGGAGGCCGTGCGTTCGATGCAAAACAACGCGCAGCTGCGCGAGGGTTTGGGGGCGGAGTTTGTAGATGTCTACTGCGAAAACAAGCGCCAGGACCATTTGGCATTCCTGCAGGACATCAGTGCGCGGGAGTATCGCTGGTACCTCTAAATCGGTCCCTGTCGGTGTTCTGCCATAAAAAATGTGTGGATATTTAATGAGTTAGAAGATTTAGTAACTGGATAGTGAATAAAAACATATTGTTACAGGCAGAAATATTAAGTAATATTCGCCCCGCGTTCACCACCACGGTTTATGCATTTTGAGTCCCAGGCGTCCATCAGCTGCCTGGGATTTTTTTTGCCTGAAATTCGGCTTTATTGATTCGAGCGACACAACGCCGACCGTGGCCGGCGTTGTGCTCAGCGATTTACTGCGACGCTTGACCCACCATCGGAGCACGCTTGGCGAGTTTCATCAGCCAGTAGTAGCTGAGGGCGGGCACCAGCAACCCGACGATCCAGGCCAGGTCTACGCCATCCAGAGCGTTGGCCACCGGGCCGACATACAACGTGGTGTTCATGAAGGGGATTTCCAGGGCGATTGCCAACACGAAACTGCCGCAGGCGATCCAGTTGATGCGCCCGTAGATCCCGTCCTTGTCGAAGATGTCATCGATCCGGTACTGGCCTTTGCGCAGGCAGTAGTAGTCCACCAGATTGATCGCTGTCCAAGGGATCAGGAAATAGCTCATGAAGAAAATGAAGTTGAGGAAGAAGGTGATGAAGTCGTCCTGACTGATGGTGCACAAGGCGGTGGCCACCAGGCTGATCACCAGCATGAACAGGCCGCGTACCCGAGGCGTCACCTTGAGCCGGGCAAAGGGTTCGATCACGGTAATGGTCGACATGAAGGCGCCGTACAGGTTGAACACATTGATCGATACCTGGCCATAGACGATGAAGGCGAACAGCAGCAGCGCACCACCACCAAACAGCCCGGCGACATGGCCGCCGACGTTGCTTGAAAAGTCGCTGATGCCGACGCTGAGGATCGCCCCGAGAATCATCATCCAGGCACCGCCGCTGACCGTGCCGGCGTAGCTGTACCAGAACACTTTGGCGGTCGGCGTGCTGCTCGGCAGGTAACGCGAGTAGTCGGCCACATACGGCGCATAGGACAGTTGCCAGGTCACGGCAATGCTCACCGCCACCAGAAACTTCGACAACGAGAAACCCGTTGCCAGCCATTGTTCGGCCGGGATCGGCAGCTGCAAAGCGAGCACCGTAGCGGCGATGAACACCAACAACGAAAGCAGCGACAGCACTTTCTGCAGGCGATGGATCAGGCGATAACCGTAGAGCGCGACGACAAAGCACAACGCCCCGATCAGGTAGATGTTGCCGGTGGCCGGCAACGGGCTGACGGACTCCAATGCCTGGGCGGCGAGCAAGGTGTTGCTGACGAAGAACCCGAGGTAGATCAGCATCACGAACAGCAGCGGCAACACCGCTCCCAGCACGCCGAACTGGGCCCTGCTCTGGATCATTTGCGGGATGCCGAGTTTTGGCCCCTGGGCAGAATGGGAGGCCATGAAAATCGCCCCCAGGAGCGAGCCGATGATGATCGCCAGTGCGCTCCAGAACAGATTCAACCCCATCACCACCGGCAACACGCCGGACGCGATGGTCGTGATGTTCATGTTGGCGCCGAACCAGATGAAAAACAGCGAGCCCGGTTGGCCATGGCGTTCGGTTTCAGGGATGAAATCGATGCTTCTTTTTTCGACTTGCATGGCGATTACTCCTGAGTCCGGGCGAGGTGGGTTTGCAAGCGGGCGATGGTGCTTTCCAGCTCATGGGGCTGGTGGGCGAACAGGTCCGGGCGCTCGGGAATCAGGCTTAGATAATCGCGGTTCTCCAGGGCTCGCAGGCATTCGGCGCAGGTCAGGATTTCCAGGGCGTAGACCCAGTTGGCCATGATCAGCAACGCCGAGTAATGTCCTGCCAGTGTGGTCGTGGTGCAGGCATCGCTGACCAGCCGAATGTGATAACCCAGGGCGAAGGCATCGAACACCGTGCTGAGCACACAGACATCGGTCAACACGCCGCAGACGATCAGGGTGTCGACCCCGAGCGCCTTGAGTCGGGCATCCAGGTCGGTGCGATGGAAGGCGCTGTAACGGCCCTTGTCGATAATGAGTTCATCAGGCTGCGGCGCCAGATGTTCGATGATTTCCACCTGCCGGGTGTCGGCGCGATAACTGCTGGGACCGCCGTCGGCCGCTCGCGGTTCGCCGCGCGGCAAATCACTGCCGTCGGCCTGATTGATGTGGCGGGTATAGATGACAGGCACCCGTTGATGGCGGGCGGTCTCGAGCAGGGCGGCGGTGTGGGTCACCACCGTGTCGAGGTTTTCCAGGACGAAACCGTCCTCCTGCTGCATGTCGATGATCAACAGCGCGTTTTTATTGTTCATTGAGCAAACCTGATCATGGGCCGAAGCACAAAGCACCGGGTACGCCTCAGCGATGACGAGACGTGGGTGCGTGAATTCCAGTTCGGGTGGGCTCAGTGAACGGGTTGCCAGAAACCGTTCTGCTTGGCGGTAACGCTGGCGCGCAGGCGCTTGAAATGGAGATGCGAAGCGGTCCATTCGCCGCGCAGGTAAGCCTGCTCGGCGCCGGAGGGAAGGGCGAGTGATGGGCGGCGATCATTGATCATTGGAATCGACCCTACACGTCAGTCAGCCCCCCGGCTTCGCGTCCGAGGGGCAGGGTGGTGGACTCAGCGGAACGCCGGGACCACGTGTTTGATGAACAGCTCCAGGGATTTTTTCTTCTCCGCGTGGGGCAGGCTGTTATCGCACCAGAAGCTGAATTCGTCGACCCCCAGTTCCTGGTAGTACTTGATGCGCGGGATGATTTCTTCCGGGGTGCCGATCATGGCGGTCTTGTGCAGGCTCTCCAGTTTGAACTCCGGGCGCTCGGCGAACTTCTCTTCCGGGCTCGGCGCCAGGAAGCCGTTGACCGGCACTTCCTTGTTGCCGAACCAGGCATCGAAGGTGCGATAGAACCTGGAGATCGCCTTGGCCCCGACTTTCCAGCCCTCGGGGTCATCGACCGCGTGGACGTGGGTGTGACGCAGCACCATCAGTTGCGGACGTGGTACGTCCGGGTTGTTGTCCAGGGCAGCCTGGAATTTGTTCTTCAGGTCGAGGACTTCTTCGTCGCCCTTCATCAGCGGCGTGACCATGACGTTGCAGCCATTGGCCACAGCGAAGTTGTGCGAATCCGGGTCGCGAGCGGCGATCCACATCGGCGGGTTAGGCTTCTGGATCGGCTTCGGCACGCTGGTGGACGTCGGGAACTTCCAGATATCGCCATCGTGGGCGTAATCGCCTTGCCACAGGGCGCGCACCACCGGAACCATCTCGCGCAGCGCTTGACCACCGGAGGAGGCGGGCATGCCGCCGGCCATGCGGTCGAACTCCACCTGATAGGCACCACGGGCCAGACCGACTTCCATGCGACCGTTACTGATCACGTCCAGCAGTGCGCATTCGCCGGCGACCCGCAACGGGTGCCAGAACGGGGCAATGATGGTGCCGGCGCCGAGGTGAATGGTGGTGGTTTTGGCGGCCAGGTAGGCCAGCAGCGGCATCGGGCTCGGCGAGATGGTGTATTCCATGGCGTGGTGTTCGCCGATCCAGACGGTGCTGAAACCGCCGGCTTCGGCCATCAGGGTCAGTTCGGTCAAGTCTTCGAACAGCTGACGGTGGCTGACGCTTTCGTCCCAACGTTCCATGTGCACGAACAGGGAAAACTTCATGACGCTTACCTCGGATCTTTTATTGTTGGCCTGTCGATCGGGAGTCGGCTGGCTGATTATTGGAGTATCGAAATTCGCACTATGCGCAAAATATTTTCTGGATCAGGCCAGCACGGGCAGGGCGCCCATTTTGCCGTGGCAATACACCAGTGGCCCGGCGTTCTGCTGGGGCACGATCAGGTTCTTCACCGCGCCAACCATGATCGCGTGGTCGCCCCCTTCGTATTCGCGCCACAACTCGCATTCGATCACCGCCGTGGCGTTAGCCAGAATCGGGTTACCCAGTTCGCTCAAGGTCCATTCGATGCCTTGCGCCTTGTCTTTGCCTTTGCGCGCGAAAGCATAGGCTTCGCTCTGCTGGCCGCCGGACAGGACGTGAATGGCAAAGCGTTTGTTCTTGATCAGTACCGGATAGGAATCGGAGCTGTAGTTGGGGCAGAACAGCACCAGGGCCGGGTCCATGGACAGCGAGCTGAAGGCGCTGGCGGTCAGGCCGACGATTTGGCCATCGTCATCCAGCGTGGTGATCACAGTCACCCCGGAAGGAAACGAACCCATCACTTGTTTGTAGATGGCGGCATCGATCATGGGACGGTCCTCTGGCGGTGTAATGCGGGTTTTTATGTGTTTGTAGGTCTGATGGTATACCGTAATACATAGTTTGCAAGGGCTTTTTTTTTGACCCGATAAACGTATGCCTACCGTCTTAAGGTCAATGTTTACGGGGCTTTTCGTTGGTCAGGGGGCGCGTTTATGCGGCAGGATAGCGGATCAGATGGGCACTCAAAGACCGGATCAGTCTTGTTTAAAAGATGGAATACCATAATATGACCGGCATCTGAGGGGCGGCCAAAGAGCTCCCCCGGTTTGGCTTCGTACAACTATAAGATCAGACAAACTAGAGTTCATGCACATGTCCCAGATGTCCCGGCAAGACCCCCTGATCGAGAATCACACGGTCGATTACGTCCCACTCGCGGAACGCCACGGGAAGGCCCGCGACCTTTTCACTTTATGGTTCAGTACGAACATTGCACCGCTGCCCATCGTGACCGGCGCCATGGTGGTTCAAGTGTTCCACCTTGACCTGTTCTGGGGGCTGTTGGCGATTGCGCTCGGACATATGGTCGGCGGTCTGGTGATTGCCCTGGCGTCGGCGCAAGGTCCGCGCATGGGGATTCCGCAGATGGTGCAGAGCCGCGGCCAGTTCGGCCGTTACGGTGCGCTGCTGATCGTGTTCTTTGCGGCGATCATCTACATCGGCTTTTTCATCTCCAATATCGTGCTGGCCGGAAAGTCCATTGTCGGCATCGCGCCTTCGGTTCCGGTGCCGGCGAGCATCCTCATCGGCGCCTTGAGCGCCTCCGCGATCGGGGTGATCGGTTACCGCTTCATTCACACCCTCAATCGCATCGGGACCTGGGTCATGGGCAGTGCCTTGCTCGCCGGTTTCCTTTACATCTTCGCCCATGACCTGCCGGCGGACTTCTTCACCCGCGGCGGTTTCAACCTGTCGGGCTGGTTGGCCACGGTATCGTTGGGGATCATCTGGCAGATCAGCTTCTCGCCTTATGTGTCGGACTACTCGCGTTACCTGCCGGCGGATATCGGGATTGCCCGACCGTTTTTCGCCACGTATCTGGGCGCGACCCTGGGCACCATTCTGTCGTTCACTTTCGGTGCAGTGGCGGTGTTGGCCACTCCGGAAGGCACCGAAGCGATGGTTGCAGTGAAGCAGTCCACCGGCTGGCTGGGACCGATTTTGATGGTGCTGTTTCTGCTCAACATCATCAGCCACAACGCCTTGAATCTGTATGGCGCGGTGCTGTCGATCATCACCTCGATCCAGACGTTCGCCAGCCAGTGGACGCCGAGCATCAAAGTGCGCGTGGTGTTGTCGAGTGTTGTGCTGGCGGGGTGCTGTTTTGTCGCATTGGGCGCTTCGGCGGATTTCATCTCGCAGTTCATCGGGTTGATTTTGGCGCTGTTGCTGGTGCTGGTGCCTTGGGCGTCGATCAATCTGATTGATTTCTACCTGATCAAGTGTGGCAGCTATGACATTGCCTCGATCTTCCGTGCGGATGGCGGGATTTATGGGCGTTTCAATCTGCATGCGATTGTTGCGTATTTCATCGGGATTATTGTGCAGCTGCCGTTTGCCAATACGTCGTTGTATGTCGGGCCGTATGCCAATCTGGTGGACGGGGCTGATCTGTCGTGGCTGGTGGGGTTGGTGGTGACTTGTCCGTTGTATTACTGCCTGGCTACGCGTGGGCAGGGGCAAGAGAGCAAGGCCGCGAAACTGGGTTACACAAGCTAGCGTCTGACTTGAGTTCGTCTGGAATGCCCGGCTTCTGCCGGGCATTTTTGTTTGCGCCAGGTTGTGTGTGTATCCGTTTCTTCGGTAATGGCTGATTACGGTTTCGCTTTTACAGCGAGTCACTTTGGAAAAGCCCCAAAGTAACCAAAGGGCTCTTGCCCCTTTCGTTCGGTGCCTCGCTTAGGCTCGGCATGCCCTCGCTCCGGTCCTGCTCCGTGGGCCCGCCGCCATCGGCCATCCATGGCCGGGGGCGGCTAACCCGGCATCCATGCCGGGTTGCCCACTGCGCAGAACCT